>CAZFQF010000007.1:0-15811 GCA_964520725.1 uncultured Muribaculaceae bacterium
ACAAGCTTGTAATGAATATGAAAAAAATAAAGAAAATCCCGAAAAGTACTGTATTATAATCGATGAAATAAATAGGGGTAATCTTTCAAAAATATTTGGTGAATTAATGATGTTAATTGAAAGCGATAAGAGAAGTGAAAAATGGTCTATAAATCTTACTTATTCAGATGATAAATTCTACATTCCTGATAATCTTTATATTATTGGAACAATGAATACGGCTGACAGATCTCTTACCATGGTGGACTATGCTTTGAGAAGAAGATTTGCATTTATTAATCTTGAACCAGCTTTTGGAACTGATAAAATGAAAGAATATTTAATAAAAAAGGAAAACCTTGAAGAAGTTTTTATTGATAAAATAATGGCCAATTATACTAATTTAAATGCCTACATAACGGAAAAAATAGGTAAAGGATTTCAAGTAGGGCATAGTTATTTTATTAATCAATTTGTTGATTCTCAAGATTTTATGTCTACTTATCACGAAATTGTAGAGTATGAAATAAAACCGTTAATTGAAGAATATTTTTTTGATGACGAAACAAGAGTTAATGAAGCGCTTGATAAAATTATTCTAAAGGAAGAATAGTATGACACAAAATAGAAAAGTTCCAATAGAAAATATCTTTTATATGCTAAGTTACATATGGGGTAAGAGCGAACTGGTAGAGGATAGTTATTTAAATAATGATGATGATTTTGAATCACCCGATATACTAGCTTCAATATTTTTGAAAAATATCAGCTCATATTTGAAAATTGGGTTATATAGAGAATATGTAACGATAAGTGAAGAACTTAAAGGCGTAAAAGGAAAGGTTGATTTTAAAAATTCTATTAATAATTTGTCGTTTGAAAATGCTAAGGCTTTTTGCGAATATGATGATTTTCAAGAAAATAATTTAATTAATAAAATAATTAAAACAACAGCTTATAAACTATATAATTTAGATGATGTAAGACAAGATTTGAAAAGCAAAATAAATAACGTTTTGTTAAGATTTAATAATGTAGATATAATTCATCTAAAAGATAATTCTATAAATATCAATTTTAATAGGAACAATTATTATTCTTATGAGATAATAAAAATATGCGAATTAATAAACACAATGACTATGATATCTGAGAAAACAGGAAAGTATAAATTTTTTGACTGTTTTGAGAATGATGAAAAAATGGCGAAATTATTTGAACTTTTTGTATTTAATTTTTATAAACAAAAAGAAAAAGAAATTCGGTTGAAAGCTTCTTTTCAAAGCCAAATTTCTTGGAATGTTAAAGGTTTAGATAAACAATGGTTACCAAGAATGGAACTTGATATATTACTTGAAAATGATAAAGATGTAATCATTTTAGACACTAAGTATTACAAAAATTTCTATAATGAAGACATACGATATAATCAAGATAATAAAAAATTAATATCACCTAACTTATACCAAATATTTGCATATTTAAATAATTTTCAAACACCAAAGAACTTAAAAGGGATATTATTGTATCCTAAATCATACACCGGTGAATCGGCTGATCTTGGTTACGAGTTGAACAGGATATCAACCGATAAAATAGAAAAATCAGAAATGAGAGTTAAAACGATAGATCTAAATCAAAAATGGAAAATGATTGAAACAGATCTGATGAATGTGCTAAAAAATTAAAGAAGGATAATTAATTTTATCCTTCTTTTGTATTAAACATAGTATTAAATTTATTAACTATTTCTCTATTACCCGAGTTATATGCATGAGAATATATATTAAGAGTAGTAGATATATCTGCGTGCCCCAGTCTTCTACTTATATCAGCAATATTTGATCCTGATGACAGTTGTAGAGATGCAGAAGTGTGCCTTAGAGCGTGAAAGTTTATAATTGGTAGTTTGTGCTTAACCAATACTTGATAGAACAGCTTGCGGGGTGTATCAGGGTGAATAGGGTTTCCATCATCAGTTGTAAATATCTTCTTAGTACCTTTCCATTTGTCCCCATAACTTTCTTTTAAATAATCGTTATACTTTTTATATTCTAATAATACCTCAATTGTAGGATCAGATATGGGAACAGTTCTAATGGAATTGTTGTTTTTAGGTGTCCCATCAACTAACTCTTTTCCAATTCTTTGTAATGTTTTAGTAATTGATACCATACCAGTATTAAAGTTAATGTCAGACCACTCTAATCCGATCAATTCAGCCCGTCTACAACCAGTATCAAGTGCTAAACGGATGATTGCTTGGTATTTTATGTGTTCGCCGTCTACAGCCTTTAAAAGGGCTTTTGTTTGATCTAAATCATAGAATTTAGATTCTACTTTTAATTTCCTTGGAGTTTTCACTCTTTCATTAGGGTTATATTCTAATAACTGCCAATCAACGGCATGTTTTAAAGCTACATTAATAACACGGTAATGTCTTAATACAGTGTTCTCATTTAATTTGTACAATTTAGTGTTGACAATCCACATCTTCCATTTCAATTAAAAATTCAGCACGCTTTCTATCAGCCTCTGCTTGTTCAACATTTCTTTTGTGTGTTTCATTAAATTGTTCTACGTTTCTTTCATGTATTTCATTAAATTTCATATTTTACCTCCTTCTTTTTATAATGTTCTTAATTGACTTATTTCATTATTATCTTGTTCTAATAATTTTTCTTTTTCTTTTTTTAAAAATTCTATTTGTTCAGTAGCACTTGAATAATTAATCGTTTTTTTCATTTTTTGTCTTTTACTTATTTCTACCAAAGTTAATAAAGTATAATAATCCGTAAGTTCAAGATTTTCTTCATTTAGATTTTTTGCTGCTTCATTTTCATTTTCAAAGTTCTCATCATATTGAAAATCAATCACATTTTTTAGTTTGTTCCAAAGATTATTTTTTATATCATTAATTACATTTGTATTTTTTTCAGAAATAAGATTATACATTTCTATATCTAGGGCAATATCTTCCTTTTGAAAATGATTTCTCATTGTTTCAATTTTTTCTTCAAACGACAACTTATGGTCCCTACCAAGAATTTTAATACTATATATCTCAACCCATTTTTGAATTTGTTTAAATACTGTATATATATCATGTAATGATTCAATAGATATATTTTCTTCAATTTGTTTAAATCTAGAAGCAAGAATATGTATAGCTTCTAAAACATCTTCTCGTACTGCATCATCTGTTTCCGCGTGATTTGCTTTTTGAGGATAGTTTTTAACTATGTCCATAAATTTATAGTTATCATCTTTATTTGTCCAATACAGATTCGATGCAATTTCTTTTTTGTAGCCTAACATTCCTATTAAAGTTGTTGCATAATCTTGAACTATATTTCCTTTATATTTTATAACATTTGTATTGGGATTCATACTTTTTACTTTTTCATATTCTTCATGAGGACACAATATGTAACACGAGTCATCTAATTCAATGCCACCATAAGTGTATGTATCAACTGAATATGCATTAGCTATTTTTTCTTTAGGAACTGAGCTAAATGGTACGATTACCGCATATTTAAAATTTTTCCAATCATTTGCGCCTATAAAATCTCCAGACACCTCAGAATTAACACAAAAATGAAGTGTATTTCTGGAACTCTTAATTGGTGTCCTTAATTTTTTTCCGTTTACTTCAAATTCTAATTCATCATAATCTAAAACAATATTTTTTTCCATAGTAGTATATATTTTATCGTTTTCTGGTAAGTACATTGTTTTATGAATTAATACTAAATCATTAATATCCTTTAATGGTTTATCTGAATTTATATTTTGATAATTTATTATATCTTCTTCGTATAATATAATTTCGCTATTATTACTTTTAAGAATTTGAATGGCATCTTTAAAATCAAGAAACAGTTCATCTAAAGTTTTGGCGTTTTTAATATTTTCTTTTTCGGATAATAAACTATTTAATTCTTTTTTTAGGGTTATAATTTCTTTTGGAACACTTAAAAGTCCGGGTTCTATAGAATTTTGAGCTTTTTCAATTTGTTTTTGTCTTATTACAATTTCGTTTTCAAGTTTTAATAATATTTCTACTTTTACTTGTTCTATCATAATTAATCACCTATTTTATTTAATTATAAGACATTTAATTATTTAATTCTACAAATTCATATTAATTTTACTTTTTTTACACATGAAAACATGTTTTACTATTAGTATAATTGTTTTATTAGTATATATTAATATATCCAAAAATCAGCAACGCATATTATAGTTGATGCAATTAATAAAAAAACAAAGAAAAAACATAGAAATTAATCTATGTCTTTAATCTTTATATAAGCAACGAATCCACCTTGGTAGACCAAAATGTTCGTGTACGCACTAAATGGCAGGGGTAGAGAGAATCGAACTCTCATCAGCGGTTTTGGAGACCGTTATTCTACCATTAGACCATACCCCTACAAAAATATAAATGATTTAATCAAATATATAACGTAATTATAAAAAAAAATAAGGTTTTTGTCAATTAAATTATCTAAAATTCTATTTAATCATTGTTTATTTAACTAACTGAATTATAAGTTATTAATCTTTTTTTATATAAAATTGTTTCGTATCAATTCTAGAAAATTAAATAAAAAATTATAAACAATGACTAATAATAGTTTTTAATGTATAATAATATTTAATGAAATAAAGGAGTGTTTTTGATGAGTAAAATAAGATATTACTGCAGTGGTTGGGAAAAAGAAAAAGCTTTTCCGCGTGACTTAATGGAATATTTAGAAAATGATATTAAATGTTTAGATAAAATAGTTTTTCTTCCGTCAGATTTTGGTAATAAAGAAAAGATAGAAATAAATTCAAGAGCTTTAATGGATAAATTTAATAAAAGTGGATTATCATTCAAAAGTATTGTGGTTTTAAATGAACATATGCCTAAGGAAGAAATGCACAATCATATTCAAAAATGCGATTTAGTATTTTTAATGGGTGGAAATCCTACTACACAGTTAGAAATTATAAGTACATTTTCTTTAGCAGAGGCTTTTAGACAGACCGGAGCAGTTTTAATGGGGATGAGTGCTGGGGCTATGTGTATGTCTAAATATTCGATGTTATTACCAGTTAATGAAAAGTATCCGAACATGGAAATTAAAAAAGGGATGAATTTGTCAGAAATTAGTATTTATCCACATTATAATTCTAATGGCGAAGTACCAGAAGTATTAACGGTGGATACAGAACAAACTAAAAAATCAGACTTATTATATGCAAGTAATAACTATGGATCTGTGTACTTACTAAGTGATAATACAGAAATTAGAGAAGAGAATGGAAACTTAAATTTTATAGGGACTAATATTATTTATTTAAGTGGCAATGAATTTAAACTTGTATCAAATGAAAAACAAACTAAAAAAATATAATAGTTAAAAATTTGAAAATATATTGATTATATAACGTTAAAAGTTAAATTAGTAAAAGTCTTTATTTATAATGTTTTGAAAGTTGATTGGTTGTAATAATCAATTTCTGTTTCCGGCTAATTGAAAGAAATTATCAATTTTTGGGATTAAAATAAATTATAGGTAATTTAAGTGAAAAATATTTTGATTTTTAGTCCTTCTAGAAGTGGTAAGACTTCTTTAGTTTCAATGATTGTAAAATAATAACCCGTTACAGTGTAATAAATCTGGATGTTATAAGAGAAAGTATTTATAAAGACTTTTTTAAATCAATAGATACTTCTTTTAATAGGGATTGTTTATTAGAATATGTAAATAAAACAAAAAAAACTTAATTACAAAATAATAAGTTGTTTTTTATTGAGATTCTTTAAAATGATTTTTATTGTATGTGATATTTAGGTATGTTATAATTTTTTATAGTAAGTAGTCTAATAATATATGGTAGGTGATAAGTATGGAATTTATAGGATTATTATCTGGAATTTTAATTATAATTTTAGGTGCTGGGCTTTTTATTGACGGACTAGAATCATTTTCGATTAATTTTAAAATTCCTAAAATGGTTATTGTTTTAACTATTGTGGCGTTTGGAACTAGTGTCCCAGAATTAGCAATTTCTTTTCAAGGATTACTGAATAACAATGGAGAATTAGTTTTATCCAATGTAATTGGTAGTACGATTGTTAATAGTTTATTAATTATTGGAGTTGCTAGTTTAATTTCTCCCATTAAAGTAAAAAGCAATACAGTGAAAGAAGAGCTACCACTTCACTTATTTATAATTTTTATTTTTGTTGCTTTATTTATTGATTCTGCTTTTGATAATAATATAGTTAACACTTTGACAAGAAATGATGCCTTACTTCTTTTGATAGTATTTACTTTATTTTTATATTTTTTAATAAGAATGATAAAAAATCATAAAAGCTCGTTAGAGATATTAACATTAGATAAACCTAAATATCCAATTAAGAAATCTGTAATATATTCAATTATTGGTTTGTTTTTGATAATTATTGGAAGTAAACTAGCAGTTGAAACAGCTACTTTAGTAGCTGAAAATCTTGGTTGGAGTGAAAAAATTATTACCATGATTTTCATAGTTGTTGGTACTAGTATTCCTGAACTTATTATGTCAATAGTCTCAGCACGCAAGAAACAATATGATTTTATTATTGGAAATATTATTGGGACTAATATCTTTAATATATGTATAGTGTTGGGATTACCAATTTTTCTTTTTGGAAACGTTAGTTCAACATCTTTTAACTTAATAGATATGCTAACGCTTGTAATTGCTGGATTAATTTTATTTTGGTCTGCCAAAAATGATCGAGTAATTTCTAAAAAAGAAGGATTAATTATGATTTTACTATTTTGTATTTATTATAGTTATGTGTTTTTTTAAATAAGAAAGGATATTTTATGTGGTATTTAAAGAAAAAAGAAGATATTTATCAAGAATTAAACAGTAATGAAGAAGGCTTAACATCAGAGTTAGTAAAAACTAATTTCATTAAGTATGGAATAAATGAGTTACCTAAAAATAAACAAGATAGTATATTTAAAATATTTTTTCGTCAAATATTAGATCCGATGGTTTTATTATTAATCATAACAACGTTATTTTCGATAATAATTAAAGAATATATTGATGCGATGGCAGTTATTTTTATTATTTTTGTTGACTTAGTTTTAGGAACTTTCCAAGAATGGAAAGCGGAAAAAAATGCCGAAAGTTTATTAGCTGTTTTAAAAGTTAAAACGACAGTTTTAAGAGAAGGTAAAGAAATAGAAATAGATGCGAATCAGTTAGTAGTTGGAGATATTGCTTTATTTGAGTCAGGGAATAAAATAAGTGCTGATCTTAGAATTTTAGATAGTCATAATTTAACGGTAGATGAATCAGTATTAACTGGAGAAAGTGCAGCTGTAAATAAAGATAATCAAGATTTAGAAACAGAAGAAACTTTATCTGAAAGAACTAATATGCTTTATGCTGGAACATCAGTTTTAACGGGAAGAGCTAAATGTATCGTAGTAGAGGTTGGAATTAAAACAGAAATCGGAAAAATAGCTGATACAGTTTATAAAACAAAAGAAACTAAATCGCCTCTAACAATTCGAATGACTAAATTTTCTAAACAAATTAGTGCTTTAGTCTTAATTATTGCTATTACGTTAACAGTAGTATATTTATTTAAAGGTTTTTCAGGACTAGAAATATTTCCATTAGTTATTGCTCTTACAGTTTCAGCGATGCCAGAAGGTTTACCTTTAGCTTTAACTTTAGTTTTGACTATTGCATCAAACCGAATGTTTAAAAAGAATGTTATTGTCAAACAATTAACTCATGTTGAAAGTTTGGGAAGCTGCACAGTAATTGCTAGTGATAAAACAGGAACATTAACTGTTAATGAACAAACCGCTAAAAAGATTATATTACCTAATAATGATTATTTTGATATTGAAGGCAGTGGCTATAATGATAATGGAGAAGTAGTTAGTAATAATAAAAATCTCCTAGAAGCTTATGAAATTGCAGAGCTAGGCATGATTAATAATGAGGGCAATTTAGAGTTTGTTAATAATAAATGGCTTTACCATGGAGATTCAATAGACATTGCATTTTTAGCTCTAGCTAGAAAGTTAGATGTTAATATTGATGATGTAGATATTTTAGGAGAAGTACCTTATGAGTCTGAAAAGAAATACTCAGCAGTATTTTATAAACAAAACAATGAAATATTTTGTACAGTTAAGGGGTCAATAGAAAAAGTTTTAGAGTTTTCTAAAACAATGGGATTAAAACAAACTGCTATTGATAAAAAGAAACTTCTTAAACAAAATGAAGAATTAGCAGAAAATGGATACCGAGTAATCGCGGTAGCAAATGGAGTATTAAAAAAAGATCCTCTTCATTATGAACAAGAAAATATTCCAACATTAAATTTCTGTGGGTTAGTAGGTTTTATTGATCCAGTAAGAAAAGAAACTAAAAAAGCAATCAGTGAATGTAAAACAGCAGGAATACAGGTTTTAATGATTACCGGAGATCATCCCTTAACAGCTTATTCAATCGGAAAAGAACTTGATTTATTAGATAACTATGAACAAGTTGTAACAGGAACAGAGTTAGAAAAAAATATTCAATTAGGAGAAAAGACATTTGATAACTTTATAAAGGATAAAAAAGTATTTGCTAGAGTTACACCACTAAATAAATTGGCAATAATTGAATCTTATAAGAGAAGTGGAGAGTTTGTTGCAGTTACTGGAGATGGAGTTAATGACGCCCCGGCCATTAAGAGTGCTCATATTGGTATTTCAATGGGAAGTGGAACAGATGTTGCTAAAGAAACTTCTTCGATGATTATAGTCGATGATAATTTTAATTCTATTGTAACAGGTATTAAAGAATAGCAGAGGTATTATTCTTTATACTTTCAATAATTTTTAATTTACCTTTACCTCTTGTTGCAATTCAGTTACTTTGGTTAAATATTGTTACTGATGGTCTTCAAGATATGGCATTAGCATTTGAAAAATCTGAAAAAGATATTATGGAAGAAAAGCCCAAAGATACTCGCTCATCGATTTTTGATAAAGATTTATTAAACTACTTATTAATATCTGGTTTAACTATTGGGCTGATAGTATTTGGAGTTTGGGTATATTTAATAAAATATATTAATATGGATACTTATTTAGCTAGAAGTTATATTATGTTGCTAATGGTATTTATCCAAAACATGCATGTTTTAAATTGTCGTAGTGAAAAAAAATCAGTATTTAAAATACCATTCAAATCTAATTCTTTAGTAATTTTAACTATTGTTGGGGCAATATTATTACAAATAATTGTCACCGAAGTTCCGTTTTTAAATCGGTTTCTTCAAGCCTCTAAAGTTCCAGTAAAAGATATAATAATTTTATTAATATTATCTAATATTATAATATTAGTTTTAGAAATATATAAAAGACTTAAAAGAAAAATAGCTGTTAATAAGTAAAAGATGAAGAGTGACAATGCCTATGAGGCATATAAGGTTTTAAGTGAGTTAGCTGAAGGAAATAACGAATCATTAAAAGTGAAAATAGAAAAATAATAGTGTTCTATAGTTTATACTTCTCCCATATTATTAAAAATAATATGGGTTTTTATCAATAAATATTAAAATTAAGCAATAAAAAAAGCGAGTTTACTCGCCTTATCTTACAATAGTTACATTAATAGCTCTAGTTTTAGAAGCATCTTTAGGGTCTTGTTCTACATCATATGTAACTTTTTGACCTTCTTCAAGAACTTTATATCCGTCGCTATTGATAGCTGAGAAGTGAACGAAAGTTTCTTCTTTAGTTTCATCATTAATAATAAATCCAAAACCACTATCATTTTTAAACCATTTTACAGTACCGTTATTCATATTTCCTCCTTATTTAATATTATATTCCTACACAATTTGATTAAACTAGTCAGAAATATTCAATTAGGATTATATCACGAATTATTTCGAAATGTCAACCCTTCATAATAATTATATGCTATAATTTAAAAAAGATGTTAGAAAGTGATGATTTATGACCAGACAAAGTTTTATTAATAATATTAAATGTGACTATGAAAATATTAAATATGCTTATCATATTGATAAATTATTAGAATCAAGAAAAAAAGAAATATTAAATTTTTTTAATTCTAATCAAGATATAATATTTAATGTGTATTTATATAATACCAAAGAGGATTTTGTTGACGGGTTAAAAAAAAGAGGATTTATAGAAAGTCCTGATTATATGTGTGCATGTTATAAAGATGAAGATAGTTCTATTAATTATTTTGAACCAGCTGATGAGACAAGTGAAGAAGATTGGTCTAAAGAAGAATATGATGAAATAATTTTTCATGAAGAAGTTCATGCGGTTGAACATGCTTTATATGGATATCATCCAGAATGGCTTACTGAAGGAATCGCTGGATTGTTAACGGGAAAATATCAAAAAGGAAAAAAATATTTATTAGATAATTATATTAGTAAATATAGAATACCAGATATTACTGAGTTAGAAGGAGATACTTTTTGTACCAATGAATATGATGGATATGACTTATCTTATTTAATGATTAGTTATTTACTTGATTATTATGGAAAAGGGGAATTTTTAAACATTATAAAAGATAACGAAGAAATAAAATTAGTTAGTAATAATTTAATTCAAAAATCTATTGATTATTATCAATCATTAAATTCAGGAATAAAAAAGCTTTAATTTTAACTAAAGAAGTAAAACATTTAAATCAAATTGCATATAATAAAGCAACAAAAAGTTTATTTTGTTTACAGATACTGGACAAAACAGAAATTTTTTGGTATAATCTATGTCGTGGTGCATTATGCTAGTCATAAATCCTATTTGAAGGTGGGGCTAAAAATCCATCAATTGATACCATTGACACTTTGTATATTTGCTTTATCTGCCCAAGTTAGGGTGAATATATAATTTAAAATTTCAGGGACGGCTGTAATGGCATACAGTTTTACCCCTCTAGTTGCGTCGTTTATTTTAACTTCATGTCGTGAGTGATTATTTGGAATTAATTAGATTACAATGTAATGATACAAATTATGAAATTATAATTGCAAAAGCGAATAAGAATAGGTTAGTTATGTTTGAGAAAATCTCTAGCGTGTATTTATTATAAGGATTGCAGTACGGACTAATGTGGCAATCGAGTAACTAATTAGGTAACTATTAGTTTATTCCTTTAAAGAGAAATCGCCTAAGGGTAACCAAAGGATAGGAATTAAGAGAAATTCGACTCGACCAAAGCCGTAAGATTAATTTATAGTAAACCATGATTTTTTTTAAAACACTTTATAGGAGGTTATTTAAAAATGAAGAAAAATAACTGGGTATATAAAGTTTTTTTATTGACTTTTTTATTATCAATAATTTTTAGTACTGTCTCAAATTTAATTGCATATAACAGTCATCAAGCAGTAGTTTTTGTGATTCTTATTTTGGTTATTGGAATAGGTATTATATTTGATATGATAGGAACAAGTTCTTTCACTAGTAAAGAATCGACGTTCCATGCAATGAATGCAAAAAAAATAAAAGGCGCTAAAGAAACTATATCCTTATTAAAAAACAATGTTCAAGTCTCAAGTTTATGCAATGATGTTATTGGTGATATATGTGGAATATTAAGTGGGGGATTAGGAGCTGTATTAGCAGTTAGTTTATCTGAGAGTACATCTTTTTCTTTAACAACAACTTCCATCATAATTTCGGCCTTTATCTCGGCATTTACTGTTGGAGGAAAAGCAATTTTTAAAGGGATAGCAATTAATAACTCAGATAAGATTATATTTGCTGTGGGGAAATTAAATTCGATTTTTAAGATTAAATAAAACACTGATATATTGTTGTCTCCTAATTGGGGGCAGTAAAATAAGTCAGTGTTTTTTTATTAAAAAGCTATAATATAAAAATATTAGATTAAAACTTAAGATAAAAAAAATAGAGATTTCAATTCGAATTTGAATGAGCTCTATTTTATTTTTTATAAAATTTCAGAGTTATTATTAAATCCCAATTTGTTTTTAGAAACATAGACAGGTCTTTTTTTAGTTTCTAAATAAGTTTTGGCCATGTATTCACCTAATATACCAATCGCCATTAATTGAATTCCGCCTAATATTAACATTACACATATTAATGAGGCATATCCTGGAACATCGATTCCTGAAACTAAGGTTTGGATTAAAGTGATTATTAAGTAAATAAATGCTACTAAAGCAAAGATAAAACCTAAAACTGTAGCAATTCTCAAAGGTTTAATACTAAAGTTAATAATTCCTTGAAATGCGTATTTAAATTGATTAGTAAAACCAAAGGAGGTTTTACCACTATTTCTTTCTTGAACTTTATATTCCATATAATGAGTATTGAAACCCACCCAAGAAAATATTCCTTTAGAAAAACGATTATTTTCATTTAAAGAACAAATAGCTTTAGTTACATAATCTCTAAACATTCTAAAATCTGAGGCGCCTTTTTCAAACTTTGTATCACTGATTCTATTAATAAAAGAATAAAAAGCACTTTTAAGAACTTTAGTAATAAAACCTTCTTTACTTCGAGTTTTATTTACCATTGCTACTTGATCATACTCTTCATTTTCATCTAAGAATTCCATCATTTTAATTAAATAATTGGGATTTTGTTGACAATCTCCATCAATAATTACAGTATATTCTGCTTTAGCATGTAATAAACCTGCATGAATAGCTGCATCTTTACCAAAATTCCGACTGAAATTAATTACCTTTACATGTTCTGAATCTTTTTCGTATAATTTTTGGAGTTTTAAATAAGTTTTATCTTTAGAACCATCGTTAATAAAAATAAGTTCATATTCTATACTATCTAAATTTTTTGTTAATTCTTTATGTAGTAAATCGACATTTCCTTCTTCATTATAACAAGGGATAATAACATTTAACTTCATATAAATACCTCTTTCTAATTAAATTATAGCATAAAGTATTTTATTAAAATAGAATTTGTATAACGGTTTTAAATTTTAATATTTAATATTTACAAATATATGTTATTATTAAAATAATAAAGAATTAAAAATGATAGGAGTAATTAGTTATTAGGCCAAGCCCTAAAAAAGGGTACCGTGAAGGTGTAACAATAACAAATGGGAAAGTTCACCCAGGAATTGGGGGAGGGATATGTCAATTTTCTAATGGATGGTTCTTCACACAGATTTAGAAGTAACTGAGCATTTGCATTATGATAATATGGATTTATTTCCTGATTTCAAGAGATAAATTTCTTTTGGGTCAGGAGCATCAATTTCATATAAAAATCTGGACTATCGTTTTAAAAATAATACTGATAAGTTATATCAATTAATTATTTATACGACAGAGGAATATTTATGTGGAGAGATTAGATCGACGGAAGGACTGTCTTATAAAGTACATATTCAAGAAAAAGATGCTTATTTTTATGAAAAGGAAGGAATTATGTATCGGCATAATAAAATTTATCGTAAAATTAATGATAAAACTATGGGATATATTCTTGAAAAATAGACTAATCGCTGAAAATGATGACGAAGTAATGTATGATAGAAATTGAATTGATAAAGATAAAATAAAAATACTTAGTTAGGGAAGTAAAGGATATGAATAAAATTGTAAAGAAACAATTAGTATGGTATATGGCAGGGCTAGGAATAATTTTAATTCTCTTTTTTGGAATGGTAATTTATAATATGGCTCCAAGTGTAAAAAGCATTACTCTTTCTGATAAAGTTAACTTAAATAAAACTAAAACAATTTATCTTAAATTAGTTTCTTATAATAACCGTGATATTTATTGTAAATTAATTAAAAATGATGAAAGTGAAGGAGAATGGGTTAAAGCCTCAAATAAAATATGTGCTTTAGAAAATAATTCAGATAATAATAAAATTTATATAAAATATAATGAAAATAAAGTTATGGAAATAACTGAAAAATTAAAAATTGAAGAAATACTTAATATAGAAATTAATAATTCAAATAAATATTTAGCAGTGGATAGCAGTTTTGAATTAAGTACGCAAATAGATGTAATTGGAAATCCTAATAAAGCAATTACTTATCAATCATCTGATATTAATATTGCTCGAATTGAAAATAATAAAGTAATTGGGGTTGCTCCTGGGAAAGCAACAATTACAGCTATTAGTACTAATAGTGTTAAATCAAGTCTGGATATTACGGTAACAGATTTAATTAAAAATTATACTTTAGATAATAAAAAACCAGTTGTTCCGTGTAATATATATTCTAAGGAAGATGCCGATACACTGGATGCAATTTTATTAGATATTATAAATACAGCGGGAGAAAATACTAGAGGTGCTGTTGTAGGAGTTGCTAGATTTCTGCCATTACAATTTAAATATCGAGTTCCGTACTTTTTTGAGAATGGAAGATTAAAAGTCTTTGATAACCGTAGAGAAGTTGATGGTGAAGGAAGATTACTATCAGTCTGAAGGGAAATATACTAATATCTGGTAATTAGAAGAAGAGAATTGTTGGATCGATACTAGGAAAAAAGAAATAAAGTTTCAGAAGGATTTAATGATTAACAACTATAAAAAGTTGTTTTTTGTTGCATTTTAATAAAAAAATGTTAAAATAAAGCGCAGAAAAGAGGTAATATTTATGGTATTGGCAGAAAAAGATAAAATGTTTGCTACATTAATTGACTTAAGAATGGAATATGAAAACTGCTGCTCTATAATAGAATCATTTGAAGGAACAACGGATAAGGGTTTAGATGATGAAAATTTACCTAGAATTAAAACTTATAGAGATTCTTTATCGATAAAAATAAGAACGCTAGAAAAAGCATTAGGATTTGTTCCAGAAGTAAAGAAAAGCCGAATTTTAGGTTAGGAAAAAAAGTTAATTTTAACTTTTTTTCTTTTTGGTGATTTTTTTTGAAAAACATGCAAAAAAAGGGTTGCAATTCATATACTTAATTGATATAATGTATCTTGGTTTGACTGGCTTAGATGTGCGAGGTTGCTGACACACCAGGTGATGTTGTTAACATAAATTAATGGGTGGCAGGTAAATTTGTTACGGAGCTATGTTTATACTAGATGTAAACGAAAGGGAGGGCATAAAATGTCAAAAATTAGAATCAAACTAAAAGCATATGATCATAAAGTTTTGGATGCTGCGGCAGTAAAAATTGTTGATACTGTAAAAAGAATAGGCGGAGAAATCTCTGGACCTGTACCTTTACCTACAGAAAAACAAAAATATACTGTACTTAGAGCGGTACACAAATATAAAGATGCGCGTGAACAATTTGAAATGCGTACTCATAAGAGACTTATTGATATAAAAAATCCTAGTAAGGAAACTGTTGATGCTTTAACTCATTTGGACTTACCAAGTGGTGTAGACATTGAAATTAAAACAAATTAAATAAAATGAGGAGGAATTAAGATGAAAGGAATCTTAGGACGTAAAGTCGGTATGACCGAAAAATTTACGAAAAATGGAAAAGTTATTCCTGTTACAGTTGTAAGCGTTGAACCTAACGTTATAACTCAAATTAAAACTGTTGATAACGATGGCTATAATGCTATTCAAGTTGCGACAGTTGATAAAAAAGAAAAACGTACAACTAAAGCAGAATTAGGACATGCTAAAAAAGCAAATGTCTCTCCTAAGCGCTTCTTAAAAGAAATTAAAGTATCTAATCCAGAAACTTACGAACTTGGAAGCACAATAAAAGCAGACATATTTGAAATTGGGGAAAAGTACTACTTTGAAGATTTAGGACTGCGCAATGCT
>CAZFQF010000008.1:0-15764 GCA_964520725.1 uncultured Muribaculaceae bacterium
ACCTATCCAGTAGGATTACTAACAGCCGATGAGATAGCATATGCTGGAGGAGTAACTGGAGTAGTAAGTAATAATTTTAATCCTGATTATTATTTATCTCGAAATACAAGTAGCGATGGGTGGTGGTCTGCCTCGCCGCACTACTTCACTGGTGAATCGGAGGTGTTCGCCGTGGGTTCGGATGGCTACTTTAACAGACGCTACGTCGACAGCGCTTACGGCCTGCGCCCCGCAGTTTCTCTGAACCCTACGACACGAATAACTGGATTAGGAACAAGTATTAACCCTTACATTGTTCAGAACTAATAACTAGGATGTCGAACTCTTTGCTCTGAATAAGTCCCCTGAAATTCTTTTCAGGGGATAAAAAAGAATCGAGCGAAAAACTTTTATTCAAATTAAGATTTTAATAGAAAGGTCAAAAAATTAAACTAAACTATAATATAAATTATATAGTAGAGATAAAGCTACAAATTTGGGGCATATTTCGCTTTTTGAGTCTGCCTCGCCGAACTACTTCAATGGAGGTAACTCTAACGTGTTCAACGTGAAAAACACTGACGGTTTACACCGCACAATCTCCCGGCTAAATTACGGTAATTTTATGACTACGGTTATATCAAAGAGTTTGCCCACCTGAAACAAGCTTATTTCTCGAAATGGAAGTTTCTAAAGACAAATGATGGAGCAAGAGATTTGTTAATTTATTAATGAATTCTTGTGTGCCAGATTTTATTAAAAAAGAGTAATCTCTTTTTCCTAAATAAATTAAAATAGTTTATTTATTTTTTTATGATCCGTGTTATAATAGAAATTATATTGGGGGATATAAGCTATGAAGAAAGTGGAATTTAGAGATTTTAATTTAGAAATTAAATTGGGAGGATTTATAAATATAATTGGATCGCCAGCCTCGGGTAAGACGACTATTCTTAAAATGTTAATTAACCAAATTTATAATCCGAATATATTTATAGATGACAAACCTTTAGAAGAATACGATTTAGAATTTAAAAGAAAAAACATTGCAGCAGCTTTATTTAACTTTTCTTTTAATACTGAATATGTTAAAGAAGAATTAGTTTACTACCAAGAGAAAATTGGAATAGATTTAAATACTTCTTATGAAAATATTAATAAATTTATTAAATATTTTGAATTGGGGACTCTAGTTGAAGCTAAAATTAGTTATTTAACTAAAGCAGAAAAAGCTTTGGTTAAAATCTTATCATTATTAATAATTAAACCGGAAATTTTAGGAATAGATAATCTTTTAACTTATTTAAATACTTCTTTAAAATTAAGAATCATAAAATATGCAAAAGAAAATAAAATTACAATTTTGAATGTTACATCTAATTCGGAAGAACTATTATTTCCTTCAGATATTATAGTTTTAGATAAATTTAAATTAATTGAATATAATAGTAATAAAAAAATTTTAACGAATGAAAAACTTCTATTATCGGTAGGGTTTGATCTTCCGTTTATAGTTAGTTTAAGTAATGGATTAAATGCTTACGAATTAATTAAAAAAGATTATTATGATAATGAATCATTGGTTGGTGAAATATGGAAGTAATGGTTGTGAAAAAAGTCATTAATAATTATTTTTCTAATAAAAATATTGTCGCAATAATGGGAGAAGAAAGTGATTTATCTATTTTGTTAGAAGGCTATGAATTAATTAAATATAATCATAACTTTAAAGTTAAAACTTTTATTAAGAAAAATATTGAATTATTAAAAAAGCTAAATTTAAATGAAGAAATTTTAAATAAAAAAATAAAAGATTTATCTAGTACGGAATTGAAATTTATATTATTAATTAGAGCGATTAATTTAAAACCGGAATTGATAATTTTAAACGATTTTGAAGTAGGGATTCCGCCCAAATATTACAATCCTATTTTTCATCTTATTCAAAATACAGTTTTAAATCATAATATAAAATTTTTG
This sequence comes from uncultured Muribaculaceae bacterium, assembly GCA_964520725.1. Lineage (GTDB taxonomy): Bacteria > Bacillota_I > Bacilli_A > RF39 > UBA660 > DUUS01. The sequence continues at coordinate 1,960 of CAZFQF010000008.1, forward strand.
GTTTTAAGTAATAATCCTAAATTTTTAAATAAAATTACTAAAAAAGTTATTATTTTTAAAAATAAGATTATTAAATACCAAGGAGATTTAATAACTGCAAGTAGACAAGGAATTATTGAATATCCAGAAATTCTTAAGTTTATTGATTTAGCAAATAAAAAAGGAGCGGAATTAGTTTATACTTTAGATAGTAAAGAGTTATTAAAAGATATATATAGAGGAATTAGTTAATGAGATATTTAGCGAGTATAAGATATGATGGTAGTAAGTTCTATGGATTTCAAAGATTAAATAAGCATAAAACAGTTCAAGGAGAATTAGAAAAAGTTTTAACTAAATTAAATAAAAATTTAGTCGAAATAAAAGGTGCTGGAAGAACTGATCGAGGAGTGCACGCTTACAATCAAGTTGTACATTTCGATTTAAATATTGATATTCCAGTAGATAATTTAAAAACAGCAATTAATTCAATGATTGATGATGGAATATACGTTAATTATTGTGAAATAGTAGATGAAGATTTTCATGCGAGATTTTTAGTTAAAGAAAAAGTGTATCAATATGTTATAAATTTTGGAGATAAAGATCCTTTATGCAATAATTACTTATATAATTATTGCCGAGATTTAGATATTCAAGCTATGAAAAAAGCCAGTAAATATTTATTAGGATATCATTCTTTTAAAGCCTTTGTATCAGGTGAAAGAGAAAATTATGACAATGTAATATATAATATAAAATTTAAAAAGAAAAAAGAAATTTTAGTTATTACTTTTACTGGTAAAAGCTTTTATAGGTATATGGTTAGAAATTTAATTGGAGCTTTGTTTTTAGTTGGAGAAGGAAAAATAATCCCTGAAGATATCGAAGAAATGCTTAATAAAGAAAAGAACATTTATAATTATATGACAGTTCCAGCCCAAGGTCTTTATCTGGTAGATGTTAAGTATTAAAAAATATCTAGTGAAAAACTAGATATTTTTTAATTCCATAAATCTTTTTTATATTCTTTATTACTGATTTTTTCATCTATAATTTGTTTTAATAAAGGAATATCTTCTTTATAAGTAACACCATACCATTTGGCATTAGTTTTAATTACATTAAGATCACAAAAACTTTCTTTAATCCCGTCTGCAACTATTTCAGGAATCAAAAATTCCTTATCTAAATTATTAATATTTCTTTTTAAGAATAATCTAAATTGATCTTCTAAATATTTGAAAATACTAGGTTCAAAACCAAACATATTCATAGATGCTAAAGTATCTTCTTCTATCGTGTAAAATAAATCACTTGATAATGGATTAGCAATCATTTTATTTCCATCTAGCTCAATATTTGATTCGATTAAGTCAATTAATTTATTATCCTTTATCTTACAGATTCCTCTTTTTACTTTTCCATTTTCTGATAATGTGTCTCTCATTAAGTAACTAATTAATGAATATTGTTTTTTTGACTCTTTTGGAATATTACTTAAAAATTCCGCTAACTTTTTATAAGAATCAAATCCATAAAAATCATCAGCATTAATTATTCCAAAGGGTTCATTAATAAAATCTTTTGCTGATAAAATAGCGTGTCCAGTTCCCCAAGGTTTAATTCTTCCTTCTGGCAAGGAATAATTTTGTGGTAAATCATTTAAATCTTGAAAAGCATACTCAACTTTAATTTGTTTTTCAATTCTTTTTCCGATAGTGTTTTTAAAAATTTCTAAATTTTCTTTTTTAATTACAAAAACCACTTTATTAAAACCAGCCTTTATTGCATCATAAATAGAGTAATCAATAATGAACTCACCGTTTGGACCAAAAGGCTCAATTTGTTTTAATCCTCCAAATCTTGAACCCATCCCAGCAGCCATTATTAGTAATGTTAGATTTTCTTTTTTCATAATTCCTCCGATTCTTTCTAATTTTATAATAACACATTTACATAAAGATATCAGCTATTATACTTAATGTTTTTATTTTGGTTACTTTGAGGTATAATATGTTTAAGGAAGTGAAGTAATATGAAGTGGATTATAAACGATAATCATGTATTATGGATTATATTACTGACATTTATCGCTAGTCTTTTAATCGTTCCAGTTATAAGAGCCATTGCTAAACATATAGGGGCCATTGATAAGCCTGATGATAGAAAAGTACATACTAAGATTACTCCAAGACTAGGAGGTCTAGGAATATTTTCATCTTTTTTAATCGGGTATATTTTTTTTGCGGAGACTTCAGTTCAAATGTTATCTATTTTAATGGGAGGATTTTTAATTATTCTATTAGGAATATTTGATGATATAAAACCCATAAAAGCTAGATATAAATTTTTAGTTCAAATGATTGCTGCTTCTATTGTTGTTTTTTATGGAAATATTTATTTACCCGAATTAAGTGCTTTTGGAATCCAGTTAAATTTTGGTAATTTTGGTTATCCAATTGCAATGATTTTTATTGTTGCAATTATAAATGCCATTAATTTTATTGATGGTTTGGATGGGCTAGCAGCAGGGATCTGTTCGATATACTTCTTAACTATTTCAGTGATTGCCTTAATATTAAACCGTTTAGGTGGACTTGATACGGTATTAAGTTTAATAATGCTAGGAGCTACTTTAGGATTTTTATTTTATAACTTTCATCCAGCATCTATTTTTATGGGGGACACAGGAAGTATGTTTTTAGGATTTATGATCTCAATAATTGCTCTACTCGGATATAAAGCTGCAACGGTTACTTCTTTATTTGTCCCCATATTAATATTATTTTTACCGATTTTAGATACGATTTTTGCTATTATTAGAAGAATGTTAAAAGGGGAAAATATAGGAGCTCCGGATAAAGAACATTTACATCATCAATTATTAAAATTAAATAAATCTGTTACAAAAACAGTTTTGATTATGTACGGAATAAGTATTTTATGTTCAGCAATATCAATTTTCTATGCTCTAGGTGATAACAAACAAGCTATAATTTTATATTTTGTTTTAATGTTGATAATAGTAGCTCTTATTTTTAAAACAGATATTCTGTTTAGGCAAAGCGAAAAATCACGCAAGAAATGATTTTTTAAATTATAAAAACAAAACTCGAATAATATATGTCAAAAACATTTAAAAAATGTTAAAATGTTATTAGGTGAATATAATTATGAAAACTTTTAATAAAAGTAATTTAACAAATATTTTCTTGATATTATTTAGTTTGTCAATAATTTTAGATTTGCATTTTTTCTATAATAGTATTTCGACATTAATTAGAGTGTTAATTATATCAATTATATTTTTAGTAATTTTCTTTAAATATTCTAATAAAACAGAAAAAAAATTAATTTATAGTTATTTTTTACTTCTTTTTATATATATATTATTTCATTTACAACATATTAATAATTTCACCAATAAAATTCCGACTGTTTCGTCAAATATTGATGAGATATTATATTTTTACAAAATGTCAATTAATTTATATTTAATTTATATTGTATATAAATTAAATATAAACTTAGAAAATTTTTCTAAGTTTATGAAAATAAATTTATGGTTTATTTGTGGTTCTATATTATTAACAAATATTTTGAAAATCAGTTATACTTCTTATGACTTTAATTTTATTAAAGCCAACATTTTTAGTTGGTTTAATTATAGTAAGAATACTTTTGAACATATATCTGGAAAAGGGTTCTTCCATTTAGCTAATCAAATTATTGCTATAATTATTTTATATTTTCCGTTAGTGATTAATAATATTAAAGAAAAGTTTAAAATAGGTGATTTAATTCTTTCTTTCGTTGTTTTATTATCAATGTTAATATTAGGAAATCGTTTGTCTTCAATAGGTCCTTTACTGATTTTGGCAACAGGATTTTTAATTTATATATTCTTAATTTTAATAAAAAAAGAAAAAATGAATTCAAAGTATTTCACCTTTTTGATCTTGAGTATTGTTTTTTATAATGTGTTTTTATTTAATTCTCCTTTATTGAAAAGATACGATTATTATAACAACTTATTAAGCGAGGTTAAATCTCCTCAAGTTCAAACAGGTAAAAACTCAATTAATCCCGCCACTATAGTTATTGATAGTGAGAAAACAGAAGAAGAACTAATTAATTTATTTAATTCAAAAAAAGTCAATATTAATTTCCCATTAAAATATTACAAATATGAAAACGATAAAGAGTTTTGGGATAAAATATTAGCTAAAAGCCCGACTTTGTTAAGTGATGCTCGGTATTTAGAAATTTCTATAATTCAGAGAGTTAAAGAATTAAATGATAACCCAATAGATAATATTTTAGGAATAGGATATTCTAGAACAATTAATATTTTTAATATTGAAAGAGATTATGTTATGCAATATTATTCGATAGGTATATTGGGGACAGTGTTATTACTTGGAATGTATGTAATAGTTTATCTATATGCCTCATTAAAAATATTCTTTAATTTAGAGGAAAAATTTAATTATAAAATAGTAATGTTGATGATGGGATTGGGCTTGTTTTTAGTATCCGCTTATTTTAGCGGGAATATATTAAATGCTAGCAGTACCATTATTCCGCTATCTTTTATGTCAGGAATTTTAATAAATGAATTGAAAACTCAAAATAAAAAAGAAGTTAAAATATTAGGATTTAAAGTATCAAATTTATCTTCTCAAGAATTATTGAATAACATCAAAAAAGATATAGATAATAGCAAACAGTGTATTATTTATAATATTAATCCTTTAATCATAACTAATTTTTATAAAAATATTGTGGTAAAAAAAGAATTTAACAATTCTAAATATCAAATTCCAGATGGAATAGGGACTGTTTATGCATCAAAGATGAAAAACGGTAATTTGACGCAAAGAATAGGGGGAATAGACTTTTTTAAAGATTTATGCAAGTTTAGTGTAAAATATAAATTGAAAATATTTTTATATGGTAGTAGTGAGGAAGTAGTATTAAAAGCTAAAAATAATTTAGAAAAAAATTATGCTGGAATAAAAATAATTGGCGCGATTAATGGGTATGTTAGTGAACAAGAAGCTATTAAAACAATTACAGAATCCTCCCCAGAGATCTTATTTGTTGCGCTAGGAAGTCCGAAACAAGAAAATTTTATTATTAAAAATAAAAATAAATTGACAAACACAAAACTAATAATGCCAATCGGTGGAACTCTCGATGTAATAAGCGGAAATAAAAAAAGAGTACCTCGAATATTTATTGAAATACATCTAGAATGGCTTTTTCGAATGTTAAAAGAACCCAAAAGAATTAAAGCAAATATAAGGATATTTCAGTTTCTTTTTCTGGTAATTTTTAGAAATAATTGTTATAATGTAAATATAAATAAAAAAGGAGAATATTAATGATAAGTAATATACTGTACAATTTTAAGAAATACAAATTTTTATTACATCAGCTGGTATCTAGAGACTTTAAAGTTAAATATAAAAGAAGTATTCTAGGAATAATGTGGAGTATACTATATCCTGTATTAATGATGGCTGTAATGGCAATAGTATTTTCTAATGTCTTTAAATTTAGTATGCCAGGAGTAAATTACTTGGTTTATTTATTGTCGGGATTGGTAATATTTAATTACTTTAGCGAAGCATCGAATTTAGCGATGAGTAGTGTAGTTGGAAATTTTAGCCTTATTAATAAAGTTTATATTCCTAAGTATATTTTCCCTTTATCAAAATGTGTCTTTGTTGGGATTAATTTTTTGTTAACTTTAATTCCCTTATATATAGTAATATTTTCGACTGGTACTGGAATTAATTTATATCATATATTTTTACCGTATGCTTATCTTTGCCTTTTTATGTTTACTCTTGGAATGGGATTACTTTTAGCGACGATATCGGTTTTCTTAAGAGACATGTTTTACATTTATGGAATTATCGTGACGATATGGACTTATTTGACTCCAATTATGTACGATATAAAACTAATTGAAGGACCTTTTCAAAAGGTTTTGAAACTTAATCCTTTATATCAAATCATTAATTTTTCTAGAACTATAATATTAAAAGGTGAAATTCCGACTATTGGACAATGGGCTGGGTGCGGAATCTCATCTTTAATAATTTTAATGTTGGGAATTTATGTTTTTAGAAAAAAACAAGATAAGTTTATATATTATGTGTAGGTGGGATAGATGAAGAAAGAAACAATGATAAAAATAACTAATGTATCAATGAGGTTTAATTTGGGAATTGAAAAGGGTTTTTCTCTTAAACAATTTATGGTTGATATGTTTAATCCTAAAAAGTTGAAGACCAAAAAACCCGAATTTTGGGCTTTAAAGAATATAGACATCAAAATAAAAAAAGGTGAAGTTATTGGTTTTATTGGAAGCAATGGTGCAGGAAAATCAACGTTATTAAAAATTGTGGCGGGAGTTATAAAGCCAACTGAAGGAAATATAAAAACGTATGGGAATATATGTCCTATGATAGAACTTGGTGCTGGTTTTGATTCTCAATTGACAGCCAGAGAGAACATTTATTTAAATGGCGCTGTTATGGGTTATAGTAAAGAATTGATTGATTCAAAATTTGATAAAATTGTTGCTTTTTCAGAATTAAAAGATTTTTTAGACGTTCCTGTACAAAATTTTTCTTCTGGAATGGTTGCAAGACTTGCTTTCTCGATAGCAACAATAGTGGATCCCGAAATATTAATAGTAGACGAGATACTGTCTGTAGGGGACATAGCATTTCAGGCTAAAAGTGAAGCTAAAATGATGGATATGATAAAAGGAGGCACTACAGTACTTTATGTCTCACATTCATTAGAAGCAATAAAGAAACTTTGTGATAAAGTAATTTGGATAGAACATGGTGTCGTTCAAAAAATTGGCAGTATTAAAATATGTGACGAATACAAACAATATATGGATAATAGGTGAACTATATGAAAAAAAATGGATTAGAGAAAATTTTAAGTGTTATAATTCCAATTTATAACACCGAAAAATATTTGAAAAGATGTTTAGATTCCTTGTTATTGGAGGAAATATTGCTTGATATAGAATTAATTTTAGTAAATGATGGTAGTAAAGATAACTCTATTCAAATAATTGATGATTATAAAAAGGTATATAGAAACTCTGTGGTTGTAATAGATAAAGAAAACGGTGGACATGGATCAACGATTAATGCAGGAATAGAAACTGCAACTGGAAAATATATAAAGGTTATCGATAGCGATGACTGGGTAAATTCTATAGATTTTATAGAGTTTGTTAAAAGGCTTAAAGAAAATGATTCTGATATAGTTGTAACTAACTATAGAAAAGAGTTTATAGAATATGCACAGACAGAATATATAGAATATGATAGTCTGTTTGAAAATAAAATATATAATTTCGAAAATTTTGATTTGAAAGATTTAAAAGGAGAATATTTTACATTATCTACATCAACATATAAAACTTCTATTTTAAAACAAAGTCCTTATCGTATGTTTGAAAAAATGTTTTATGTGGATATGCAATTTAACATATTCTTTATTATTGACGTAAAAACAATTGTCTATTTTGATTTAGATATTTATAGATATTTTATTGGTCGAGTAGATCAGAGTATGAATTATAAAAATTTTATTCGAAACAAACATCAGCACGAAACTGTTGCTAAAAGTATAATAGATTTTTATTCGGAAAACGAAATGAAATTATCTGAAAATAAAAAAGAATATATTACAACAATTATTAGATATTTATTATATACTCACTATACCATTTTTTGTGTATATGATAAAAATAACAGTTTGTCAATAAAACAAATAAAAGAGTTTGATAAATATCTATATAATAAATCATCGGATTTATACGATTTGACAAACAAAATAGATAGAATTAAAGCTTTAAGAAAATTTAAATTTAATATTCGTATGTATGATTTCGCAAAGGTAATTGTTAAAATACTAAAGCTTATCAAGAAAGGAATCAGATAAAAGATGAAACGAATTTTAGTATTTAGTTGGTTTTACCCGCCAATTAACTCTTCGGAAGGCCTAGTAACATACAAACTATTGAAAAACTCGAAATATAAATATGATGTTTTTACACAAAATAAAAATACAAATTGGTCTTATGGAAATGGAGAAAAATTTCTGGAAGCAAATAATGTGAAAACAATTTGTTCTAATTCCGAGGATTTAGAAGGATGGAAACAAGAAGCTATAGAATATTATAAAAAAAACATGGATAAATATGATATCATCATGTCACGTTCCATGCCTCCAGAAACTCATGAAGTTTGTTTAGAAATAAAGCGAATAAATCCAAAAGTCTTTTGGTTGGCATCTTTTGGAGATCCTATTGCTAAAAATCCTTTTACCGATATTGTAACTCAGCATTTTTCTCCATTTAGAGCACGAATTTGCGGTTTAAAATCATTATTATATTTTTTTTCTCCTATTCGTATATTAAGAAATTATAAATGGAAGAAAAATTATGCTAAGTCATATTTAAAACCAACAAAAAAAGAATACGATTTACAATTAAATACGTTTAAGAATTGCGATAAGGTTATTCTGAATAGCACTTACCAAAGAAATTATATGCTGAAATCAATAGGTATGAAAGATCAAAATCGTTGTTTAATTTTACCTCATAGTTATGATGAGTCCTTATATCCTAAAATTCGCAATAAAAAAAGAGATAAGATTAAGATAACATATATAGGACATTTAGATTCTGTTCGATCACCAAGACTTTTCTTAAAAGCTATTTCGGATTTAAGAAAAGAAATCCCGTTAATTACAGAGAATCTAGAAGTGCAGTTTTATGGAAATATTTCAGACTTTGATAAAGTTTATATAATCAATGAGGAATTATATGATATTGTGAAAGTTAAAAAACCCGTTAATTACTTAGAAAGTTTGAAAATTATATCTGAATCTGATTGGTTACTTCACATAGATGCTAATTTGACCTCGGTTTTAGATGAAAATATATTTTTCGCGGCTAAATTATCTGATTATCTAGGCGGCAAAAATAACATATTTGGAATAACAATGTTAAATGGGATAAGTGCCGACATTTTAAGAGAAAATGGAGCGCTTGTTGTATCACATTCTGTGGAAGATATAAAGAATTATTTATATTTGATATTAACTCAAAATTATAGGATACAAATGAATCCTATTGAGCGTGAGAAGTATAATTCGCTAAATGTTGCTGAAATATTTGATGAACAAATAAGAGTTATGTACAAAAATACAGAAAATATGTAGTGTTTGTTTTTTCAAATCTTAGGATGTATTAAAACAATAGAAAATGATAGGAAGTGAGCTACTTTATGGATTTTTTTGTCGGTGTTCCTTTGCTTATAATAGTATTGTTCGGATATATATATTTATTGAAAGATAAGTTTGATTATAATTTTGGAAAATCTCTATTTTTATCTTTAGTGTTAATCATGTTTTTAATTTCAGTATTTAGTTTATGGGATATTATGTTAATAGGTTTTTATGGAATCTCCATTGTAGGAATAGGATATTTTATTTATTTTATGATTAATAATACTGTAAAAAATAAAAAAAGCTTTGAATTCTTTAATTGCCCAGCTTTTGTGTTTTTTGTCGTATCTATTATCATAATAATTTTTGCTACTAATAAAATAGATATCCTAATGAGTTGGGATGAATGTTCTTATTGGGGTACAATGGTAAAAAAGCTATTTTATTTCAACACTTATATTGGGGGTGAAAATTTTCATTCGATGTACTATCCTCCGGCGTTAACTTCATTTAATTACTTTGTGGTAAAATATTTAGGGATGAGGGATTCAGCTATATATTTTTCGCAATATCTTTTTATCTTTTCTGGAATGATATTTTTAATAAGAAACATTAAGTGGCAACAAATTGGTTTAGGAATTGTGGGATTTTTAAGTGGATGGTTATTGCTAGTATTATTATTAAGACCTTTTTTATTAACTCTTTATTCAGAAATCCCTCTTATTTTGTTAGTAGGAGCTGCTATTATTCTATTATTCACTAGTAGGAAAAAAATCGATTATATCTTTGTGAGTATATTATTAATGAATGCGGTTTGGATAAAATCTAATGGAATTGTGGCATGCATTACTGTTATGTTGATGGCACTAGCTCAAGTTCTATATAATTTATTTAAAGAGGGTAAGATAAATAAAACTTACCTCGATAAGGGAATTAGTTGTTTTATAAGAAAGATATTAAAATATAAATATTTATTATTTGTGATATTGTCGCCTTTAATATCACAAATTTGTTTTAATATGTTTTTAAATATTCACGGGATATCTAATCCTCAATCGCTAAATGGTGGATTAACTTCTTTCATAAAAACATTATTATTTGATAATGAAATGAATAGTGTGACTTGGAGTTATTTTGATGCTCTTGGAAAAAACTTTAATTACTCATATTTTAATATGTCTTCAATATCACTATTAAGTTTATTTATAATAGGCTTTCTCTTTTTAAGGAATATTTATAAAAATAGAGAAGAAAAGATAAACGAGAATAAATATATTGGTGTAGTATATTTTATTAGTTATATTATTTATGTGACTGCTTTACTGTACTCATATTATTTCTTATTTTCAAGACATGAAGCAAATGTTTTGGCATCTTTTGATCGTTATATTAATACTTTAATTGGTTCTATTGGGATTGGTTTAATAGGCATCGTAATTTATTTCAGTTTTTCTAAAGATAAAGTTATTTCAGAAAAGATGAAAAATTATTTAATTATTATGCTGTTAATATTGTTTTCGGTTGTCAATACTAGCGAATTAGGAAGATTTGTGAAACAATTATTACCTAAAACAGAACCCCCTACAGTAGAACAAATTAAAACAGGGAAATTTATTGGAGAAAAATATAATGGACGTTTTGCTAAAAATGATAAAATTCATTTAATCGTTCAAGGAGATTACGGAATGACAGTATGGGCTACTATTTATTATATGACCCCGTTAAATCTATACGATCCGAGATTTGATGGGGATAATTGGAGTATTCGAACTCCTAATAGTGCGGAGGAACCAAATACCAGTGTTATGTCTAAAGAAGAATATATTCAATATCTGGAAAAAGAAAAGTTTAGTCATGTGTTAATCATCCAATCTGATAAAAATTTCAGCAAACAATACTCGGAAATATTTGATACAGATGATAAGAATTATATTGTAGAAGGAGTTTACAAATTTAATTTGGAAACTAAACATTTGGATTTTGAGGTGTAGATTATGGACAAAATTTTAGTTATCATTCCGGCATACAATGAAGAAAAAAATATATTGAAAACCATCGAAAATTTAAAAAAATCGAAATTAAAATTAGATTATGTAATAATCAACGATGGGTCTAGTGACAATACTTTGCATATTTTAAAAGAAAATAAGTTAAACTATGTGAATTTACCTACTAATATGGGGATTGGATGTGCTGTACAAACAGGATATATTTATGCCGAAAAAAACAAATATAACATAGCTATCCAATTTGATGGTGATGGGCAACATAACGCGAAATATATTGAAAAATTAGTAAATAAAATAGAGAACGGGTACGATTTAGTAATAGGGTCTCGCTATATTACTAAAGAAGGATTTCAATCGTCACGTTTAAGACGGCTTGGGATTAAATGGATAGCGATAGTGACTAAAATATTAATTGGAAAATCTTCTACTGATGCAACTTCAGGTTTTAGGGCTTGTAATAAAAAGTTGATTTCCTTTTTTGCTAAAAATTATCCTATGGATTTCCCGGAGTCAGAAACATATTTAATTTCAGTGTTAAATAATTTTAAGGTAATTGATATACCGGTTATAATGAACGAAAGAGAATGTGGAAAATCTTCTATTTATAGTTTTAAAACAATTTATTTTATGGTAAAAGTAACAATTTCTTTAATCTTTTCTAGGATTATGTGGGGAGGGAAAAATAATGAATAATATTTTGTGTCTGGTTTTGTTTACAGTATCTATTTTACTTTTTTTGGTAGTATCTCATTTTATATGTAAAAGAAAATTATTGGTTAAATACGCTTTATTATGGTTTTTAATATCTTTAACTTTAACTGCTGTTTCGGTATTTACAAAAATACCTGATATCTTTGCTCAATTATTAGGCTTTGAAATCACATCTAATTTTATTTTCTTCATATTAATTGGATTATTAATTATTATAGCTTTTTCTTTTTCATTGTCTATTAGCAAAATTGAAAAACGCATTTTATTAATTACCCAAACAATTGCTATTGAAGATTGGGAAAAAAGAAAGAAGAAAGAGGTATGATTATGGAAAACAAAAAAACAGAATTTTTAATAATAGGTGGTGGAATTACAGGACTTACTTTTGCTAATTATTCTAATGGGGATTATATAATAGTTGAAAAAGAAAATGAAGTTGGAGGATACTGTAGAACAATCAAAAAGAAAGATTTTATTTGGGATTATGCTGGTCATTTTTTTCATTTTAAAACCGAAGAATTTAAAAAAAGATTTGTTGATGATTTACCGACTAATTCTTTTGTCAACAAAGAAAAAATTACTTATATTGATTATAAAAATTCCTTGATTGACTATCCTTTTCAAATGAATATTCATCAGTTAGAAAAAGAAGAATTTATTGATTGTTTATATGACTTATTTGATAAAAACGAAAAAGCGGTTTATGATAACTTTTTGGATATGCTGTATGGGAAATTTGGGGTATCAATAGTTAGTAAATTTTTGAAACCATACAACGAAAAGCTTTACGCATGTGACCTGAAAGATTTAGATAAAGATGCAATGGGAAGGTTTTTTCCTTATGCTGATAAAGAATCAATAATAAAAAACATGAAAAATTCTAAAGATAGTTCATATAACAATAGTTTTTTATATCCCAAAAGTGGGGCACAGACGATTATCGATATTTTATTTAAAAATTTAAGTTCGGAAAAAATACTTTTAAATAAGACTATAGTAAAAATAGATTTGGAAGAAAAAGTTGCATATTTAAGTGATGGAGAAACCATAAAATATAATACTTTAATTAATACCGTACCGTTTGATAAATTTTTATTATTAATTAACAATAGTAGTTACAAAAAATTAAGTAAAAAACTAACGTATAATAAAGTTTTAGTCTTTAACATAGGCTTTAATAAAAAATCCGATTATAATAACCAACATTGGATTTATTATCCGAATAAAAATATTAATTTTTATAGAGTAGGATTTTATGATAATATTTTGGATTCTGATAAGCTTAGTATTTATGTTGAAATAGGATTTTCAAAAGATGCTAAGATTAATGTCAATTCTGAATATACAAAAACATTAGAAAATTTAAAGAAAGTTGGCATTATAGATGAATCGTTTTTAGTTGAAGATTATATAAGTTTGATAATGGATCCTGCATATGTTCATATAGATAGCAAAAATGATGCAGTCGTTAGAAAGACTATAAATGAGTTAGAGAAAAAAAATGTATACAGTATCGGTCGTTACGGAGGATGGACATATTGTTCTATGGAAGATAGTATGTTAGCCGCTAAAAATACGGCTATGAAAACCAAAGTTTAAAAAGTAGGAGTGCGTTATGAAAAATAAAGTAGAAATTAAATCAAAAAATTGGGATATTGATAATATAAAAGACCATATTCAATTAAGGGGTAAAAAATTATATATAAACAATGATTCCAATGTTAAAATAAATGTTCAATACAAAAAACAGATTATTGTTAAAGATCCCGATCATAAAAGTATTAAAATAAAGTGCTTTGGAAAAGTTAGTAATGCCGGGGGATGTATCCA
>CAZFQF010000009.1:0-15559 GCA_964520725.1 uncultured Muribaculaceae bacterium
GAACAAATTGATATTAGACATACTCCAGAATTAAGATTTATATATGATGAATCAATTGAATATGGAACGAATATTGAAAAGATATTATCTGATATAAAGAAACACGATACATCAATATAGAAATTATAAGAATAGGTGATTCATAAAAATGAATGGCGCAATTATTGTTAATAAACCAGCGGGAATAACAAGTAGAGATGTTATCAATAGATTAAATAGAATTTTAGAAATGAAAGAAATAGGTCATACTGGGACTCTTGATCCAATGGCATCTGGAGTTCTTGTCTGTCTTATTGGAAGAGCTACTAAACTTACTAATATTTTAACTAATCATGATAAGGAATATCTAGCTTCATTTAAACTGGGAATATTAACTGACACTTTAGATATTACTGGAAATATTATAAAAGAAGAACAAGTTAGTTTTGAAAAAGAAGATCTTATTAAAATCTTAAATAGTTTTATTTGTTCTTATGAACAAGAAGTTCCGATTTATTCGGCAGTGAAAATTAATGGTAAAAAGCTATATGAATATGCTCGTAATAATGAAAAAGTAGCTTTACCTAAAAGATTAGTTAGGATTTATAATTTAGAATTAATTTCAATTAAAGATGATATTATTACGATTAAAACTAAAGTTTCTAAGGGGACTTATATCAGAAGTTTAATAAGAGATATAGGAAATAAATTAGGAACTAATGCAACTTTAACAGCCTTAGAAAGAACAGAAGTAGGGAATTTTAAAATCGAAGATTCTGTAAGTTTAGATGATGTATTAAATAATAAATATATATTACATAGGATTGAAGAAATTTTAAAAGACTATCCTTCTGAGCAACTAGATCCAGAGATGGCATTTAAAGTTAAAAACGGTCAAATATTAGATAGAACTATTGATAATTATTTACTATTTATGTTAGGAAATGAACCAGTAGCTTTATATGAAAGATATGAAAAAGATAATAACAAAATTAAGCCTTCAGTTATGTTTTATATAAATGAAAAGCTCTAAAAAAGTTATTATCTTTTTTTTATTTTTATCAATAATATTATTTGGCTTATCATTCTAAATATAAATTTTGACGATTAATTTATACTATGTTATTATGGTGATGTTATAGGGTGATTTTATGGCATCAATTAATGTAACGAATTTAACTTTTTCATATGACGGAAGTTATGATAACATTTTTGAAAATGTTTCTTTTTCAATTGATACAAATTGGAAGTTGGGATTTATTGGTCGCAATGGCCGTGGTAAAACTACTTTCTTAAATCTTTTGATGGGTAAATATGAATATAGTGGTAGAATTTCTGCGAATGTTAGTTTTGATTATTTTCCTTTTGAAGTTAAAGATAAAAGTACAAGCTCATTTGAGATAGCTGAAGAAATAAATGAATATTATGAACAATGGAAATTGGAAAGAGAAATATCACTTTTGGAAATGGATTCGGAAATATTAAGTCGACCTTTTGAAACATTAAGTAAAGGAGAACAGACCAAGGTTTTACTTGCAATTTTATTTTTAAGAGAAAATAATTTTCTGCTTATAGATGAACCCACAAATCATTTAGATGCGGGATCTCGATTAGTAGTAGCAAAATATTTAAGAAGTAAGAAAAGCTTTATTTTAGTTTCACATGATAGAACGTTTCTCGATTCTTGTATAGATCATGTAATATCAATAAATCGTGCAAATATTGAAATTCAGAAAGGGAATTTTTCCACGTGGTGGGAAAATAAAGCGCGTCAAGATAATTTTGAATTAAATGAAAATGAAAAATTAAAAAAAGATATAGTTCGATTAGAACGTTCAGCCCGACAATCAACTAAATGGTCCCACCAAATTGAAGGTTCAAAATCACGAGATACTTCCCAGAGTGATTCAAGAGTTGATAAAGGTTTTATAGGTCATAAAGCAGCAAAAATGGCACAAAGGGCAAAGAATACACAGATTCGTAGAGATGAAGCACTTGATGATAAATCTAAGCTTTTAAAAAATATTGAAATAGCAGAAAGTTTGAAATTAGAACCTCGAAAATATAAAAAACGGAGTTTAATTGAGATTATGGGTTTATCAATTTTTTATGGTAGCAATCAAGTATTGGAAAATATTAATATTACAGTTGAAATAGGGGATAGAATTAGGCTAAAAGGAAAAAATGGCAGTGGAAAATCTAGTATTATAAAATTGATTTTAGGTGAAGATATTAAGTATAGCGGAATTGTAAATATAGGAAATGATCTTATTATTTCCTATGTTTCACAGGATACATCACATTTGCATGGAACTCTCACCAATTATGTAAATGAAAATAATATTAATGAGTCTCTGTTTAAAGCTATTCTTCGTAAACTTGACTTTGATAGAATTCAATTTGATAAAACTATCGAAAATTATAGTGAAGGCCAAAAGAAGAAAGTTCTAATTGCTAAAAGCTTATGTGAGCAAGCTGATCTTTATATTTGGGATGAACCATTAAATTATATTGATGTACTTTCTAGAATTCAAATTGAAGAGTTAATTTTAAACTATTGCCCGACGATGATATTTGTTGAGCATGATGAAACTTTTTCAGAAAAGATTGCAACAGGAACAGTATTATTAGGAAAATAGCATTTGTTAACAGATAAAATAATTAAAAAATGATATTGGACATAATTTATTCAAATTTTATAACTAGAAAAAGTAAGTGTCCATTAAGGGCGTAAAAAAAGACACATATTAAATGCCATGATACAATGTTAATAGTTAAAGAAACATTGGAGGTAAATAATATGTGTCCTTTAGATTATAACAAAAATAGTAAGAAATATAAACATTTAAATTATCAAGAAAGATTAATGATTGAAAGATGGATTAATAAAGATAATAAAAGTGATAAAGAAATAGCTGATTTATTAGATAAAAGTGACAGAACTATTAGAAGAGAACGTAAAAGAGGAAAAGTAATCACTCGTGATTCTCTATGGAGAGAAGTAGTACAATACAGTGCTGATATTGCTCAAGAAGCATATGAATATAATCTCTCAGATAAAGGCCAAGATTTAAAAATCGGTGCAAACTTTGACTTAGTTGAAGAAATACAAAGATTATTAATTAATGAGAAGAAAAGCCCAGAAGTAGTAAAAGTTGAATTAAATTTAGACTTTAGTGCCAGAACTCTTAGAAACTATATAAGATCAGGTGAAATATTTAACTTAGATAAAACCCACTCAATTTATAAAAAAGGAAAAGAAGAAAATAACGAAGAAAAAAGAATTGCTAAACATACCCCACCAGAAAAAAGCATAGAATTCCGCCCAGCAGAAGCAAATAACCGAAGTGTATACGGTCACTGGGAAGGAGATTTAGTGGTAGGTAAAAGAGAAAAAAGTGCAGTCTTATTAACTTTAACGGAACGTTTAACAAGACAAGAGATAATAGTGAAATTACCAAGTAAGCACGGTGAAGAAGTAGCTAAAGCATTTAATCGTTTAGAACGTAAACTAGGTGCCAGATTCTATAAAACATTTAAATCTATAACATTTGATAATGGTTCAGAATTTCAAAAATATGAGCTAATAGAAAAATCATGTTTAAGAAAAAAGAAAAGATTTGAAATATATTACGCTCATCCATATTGTAGTGGTGAGCGTGGTAGTAATGAAAATAATAATAGAATGATAAGAAGATGGATACCTAAAGGTATGTCAATAGATTCAATATCAAATGAGTTTATTCAGAATGTAGAAGATTGGTTAAACAATTACTTAAGACCAATGTTTGGATATAAGAGTTCCAACGTGGTATTATTAGAAATATAAACAACAATTAACATAGTATCAATATATCGGACACTTAATACTTCCAGTTACAAATTTATTCAAATTTATTATAAAAGTTGACAAACTAGAGATAATCGCATATAATTTGATACATAAAGCAATTGATGAAGACGGCAAATAAGACAGTTATTTAGAGAATCTTACAAATTTGGTGAAAGTAAGTATAATAAATTATTTGTAAATCACTTCTGATGCGTTTTTCTGATAAGGAAAAGACGGGTAATCTCGCGTTAAGAGAAAATTAAGTGCATGAAATGAAATTTCGTGAATTAAGGTGGTACCACGCACATAACTATGCGTCCTTAAATCATGATTTTTTTTTAATTAGAGAAAGGATGAAGAAAAAATGGATTATAAGGATACACTTTTAATGCCAAAAACAGATTTTCAAATGAAAGGTAATTTACCTGAAAATGAAAAATTACAAAGAGAGAAATGGGAGAATATAGATCTTTACAATTTGATTCGTAAAAAAAATGAAGGAAAGGAAACTTTTATTCTTCATGATGGGCCTCCATATGCTAATGGAAATATTCATATGGGGCATGCTTTAAATAAAATTTTAAAAGATTTTGTTAATCGTCATGCTTATATGAGTGGGAAAGATATGATTTATATTCCCGGCTGGGATACTCATGGATTACCGATAGAACAAGCCGTAACTAATAGCGGAGTAAATCGTAAAGAAATAGGGAAAGCTGAGTTTAGAGCTATTTGTGAAGAATATGCTAAAAAGCAAGTAGCTACCCAAATGGAAGACTTTAAAAAATTAAATATTATTGGTGATTGGGATAACTATTATGCAACATACCAAAAAGAAATGGTTGCGAAACAAATAGAAGTTTTTGCCATGATGGCTCAAAAAAATTTGATTTTTAAAGGGATGAAACCAGTATATTGGTCACCCTCTTCAGAGTCAGCTTTAGCTGAAGCTGAGATTGAGTACCATGAACGTAAAGATCCATCTATTTATGTGGCTTTTCCAGTAGTAGAAGGAAATGATTTTGTAAGTAATGGAGATAATCTGGTTATATGGACAACAACACCATGGACTTTACCGGGAAATACAGCAATTGCAGTTGGGGAAAACTTTGAATATTCAAAAGTTAAAGTTGATAATAAAAATTATATTGTTGCAACTGAGTTACTCGAATCTTTAAAAGATTTATTTGAGTGGACTGATGTTAAATTAGTATCAGCATTTAAAGGTAAAGATTTAGAGAATTTAAAATATAAACATGTCTTTATGGATCGTATAAGTCCTGTTGTTTTAGGTGAAAATGTCACCTTGGAAACTGGAACTGGATTAGTTCATACTGCTCCTAGTTATGGAGCTGATGATTTTATTTTAGGTAAGAAGTATAATTTAGAGATGATTTTCGGAGTTGAAGATAACGGAGTATTAAATGACGAATCAGGAATGTTCTCAGGATTATTTTTTGAAGATGCTAACAAAGCAATTACTGAACATTTAGAAAAAGAAGGATGTTTATTAAAATTGGTTTTCATAAAACATAGTTATCCGCACGACTGGCGAACAAGAAAGCCAATTATTTTTAGAGCGACTTCTCAGTGGTTTTGTAGTATTGAATCAATAAAAGATGAACTTTTAGATAAAATTGAAAATGAAATTAAATGGCACCCATCTTGGGGAAAAGTTAGACTTCATAATATGATTGCTGATCGTGGAGACTGGTGTATTTCTCGTCAAAGAGTATGGGGAGTTCCACTACCAATTTTTTATAATGAAGATGGATCAGAAATTTTAGATTACGATATTATGATGCATGTTGCTGATTTATTTAGAAAATATGGAACTAATATTTGGTTTGAAAAAGAAGCTAAAGATCTATTGCCGGATGGTTATACAAATGAAAAAAGTCCTCATGGTAATTTCACAAAAGAAACGGATATTATGGATGTTTGGTTTGATTCAGGCTCTACCCATACAGGAGTATTAATCGAAAGAGGTTTACCTTATCCAGCTGATGTTTATTTAGAAGGATCAGATCAATACCGTGGATGGTTTAATTCATCATTAATATGTGGAGTAGCATGTTATGGTAAAGCACCTTATAAACAAATTATTTCTCATGGATTTACTTTAGATGGTAAAGGAAATAAGATGTCTAAAAGTTTAGGTAATGTTGTTGAACCTCTTAAAGTAGTTGGAGAAAGAGGAGCTGATGTTTTAAGATTATGGGTAGCAGCAATTGACTACACAGAAGATATGCCTTTAAGCGAAGATATTTTAAAACAAGTCGGAGAATCTTATCGTAAAATAAGAAACACTTCAAAGTTTATTTTAGGAAACTTAAATGATTTTGATTATATTAAAGATGCAGTAGAATTTAATGATATGTATCCATATGATAAATACATGATGGTTAAATTAAATGATTTTATTAAAAATGTTAAAACTGCTTATGAAAACTTTAGTTATCAAGAAATCTATAAATTAATTAATAATTTTGTATCATTTACTTTATCTAATTTTTATTTAGATTTTACTAAAGATATCTTATATATTGAAAGCTCTAATTCTAAAGTAAGAAGAAGTGTTCAAACAGTTTTATATAATATAATTAATAATTTTATTTTGTTGATAGCGCCAATTTTACCTTATACATCTGAAGAGATTTATGGATTTATTCCTGGAGATAAAAAAGAAAGTGTTCACTTATGTGATTTTCCAGAAACAAAAGATTATGATTATGATGTGAATGTTTGGGATTTATTCTTTGAAATAAAAGCAGATGTAAATAAAGCTTTAGAAGAATCTAGAAATGAAAAAATAATTGGTTCAAGTTTAGAAGCACATGTTATTTTAAATCTACCAGATAAATATAATATAGTTTTGGAAGAATTAGGTTCTCATTTAAATCAATTATTAATTGTTTCAAAAATAGACTACACTAAAGATTCATTAACTAAATATGATAATATTGAAGTCAAAGTTGAAAAAAGTGAAGCTCATAAATGTAACAGATGTTGGAATTATGTTGAAAGCTTAATTGAAGATAGATGTGAAAGATGTGAGGCAGTAATTCAAAAACTATAATTAAAGAATGCTTAAATTAAAGTAGATAAACTTCTATTTTGAAATAGGCATTTTTTTATTTTGTAATAGAATTTAAATATGTTATTATTAAATTAGAGAAAATAAGGTGAATATTATGGATGAAGAAAAACTAAGAAACAAAATAGATTCTAGATATAAATGGGATTTAACAAAAATATATAAAAATAAAGAAGAATTTTATCAAGACTGTCTAGCTCTAGAAAAAGAATTTCCTAAAATTTTAGATTATGAAAACAAAGTTATGGATTCGGCAGATAATTTATATAATCTGTTATCTTTATATTTTGGATTAAAAGAAAGATTAGGTAAAATATCTACTTATGGAAATCTTTCTTGTGATGTTGAAGTCTCTAATCAAGACTATCAAGCGATAAAAGGTAAAGCTTATAATGTGCTGCAGCTTTTTAATGAACAGACTTCATTTATTGAACCTGAAATTCTAGAATTTAATGCTCGAATTGAAGATTATAAAAAGCAGAACTTAAAATTGAAAGAATTCGATATTTATTTAAAAGGGGTAGTAAGATTAAGAGATTATACTCCAGATAAAAAAACTGAAAACGTAATCAGTAATTTATCATCAAATATGAGTAAGACCTATAATACTTATCAATTAATAATTAATTCAGAGATGGAGTATGAGAGAGTTTCAATTGAAGGAGTAAAAGTTAAAGCAAACGTTGCTAATTTATTAAAGTATTCTAAACATCCTAATCAGAAAGTTCGTAAGAAAATTTATCAAGCTTATTTTAAAAGTTTAGCTAAACATAATAAATCATTAAGTTCCAACTATGAAATTAGAGTTTCATTAAATAATCAAATAGCTAAATTGAAAGGTTATAATTCAGCTTTAGAGCAGAAATTAATTGAAACAGATGTAGATATAACTTTATTTGATAATTTAATTAGTACAATTACAAATAATATTAGTTTGATTGAAAAATATTATGATATTAGAAAAAGACAATTAAATTTAAAAAAATTACATTATTATGATATATATGATATTTTTTTACCAGATAAAAAGTATAAATATGATGATGTAATAAAAATTATAAAAGAAACATTTAAGATTTTTGGAGAAGATTATATTAATTTACTAAATGAAATTATAGATAATGGATCGATAGATGTTTATCCGAATAAAGACAAAATTATGGGTGGATATAATTGGCGTTGGTACGGAAAACCTTTTATATTTTATAATTATCGCGATGAATTTGGTAACATGTTTGGGATAGCTCATGAACTTGGACATGCAGTAAATTCAATTAAATCTCAAAAAGCAAATTCTTATCAAAACTTTTTTACCTCAAGTTTAATATCCGAAGTGGCATCATTAACTAATGAAATTATAATGGCTAATATTTTATCTAAAAAGTCTTCTGATAAAACTGAAAAGTTAATAATCATGCAAAGAATAATTGATTTATTTTTGATGAATGTTTTTGGTGCTGTAAGAAACGCTGAATTCGAAAGAGATATTCACGATTTAGAAACAAGTGGAGAAACTTTAACTGCTGATAAAATAAATGAAATATATAATAGTTTAAATAAGAAATATAATGGAAATAACTTAATTATTGATGAAGAATGTAAGTACGGATGGATGAGAATTCTTCATCTATATTACGGATATTATAATTGGCAATATGCTATTGGGTTATTATCGGCTGTAAAAATTGCTAATGATATTCTAAATGAAAAACCAAATGCTTTAAAAAATTATCTAAGCTTTTTAGAACTGGGTGGAACTAAATCACCCGAAGAGGCGTTAAAAGTTATCGGAATAGATATTAATAAATCTGATTTTATTAATGAATCTTTAAATTATTTTTCTGATTTATTAGAAGAATATGAAACAATTTGTTTGACAATGATTAAATAATTTTTTTGTTTGAAATTAGATGTTATTATATAATATAGGAAGGAAGGAATTTAAGATGTATTACAAAAAATATGAAAGTGAAAGTTTATACTTATCACCAATATGTTTAGATGATTACCAAATATTTACGAAATGGTTGAATGACGAGACACTTTCTCGTGGCTTGGGGAACTTTAAAGCTAATATAAATGAATTAAACGAGAAAGAATTACTTGAAAATTTCTGTAAAAAAGGTAATCATAATTACGCACTAATTAGAAAAGAAGATAACGAGCTTATAGGAACATATGGTTTAGAAGTAAAAGATGACGTATCAAGGAGATATCATGTTGGCGGTTTTATTGGAGAAATTTCGGAAAGAGGAAAAGGGTATGGGACTGAAGCATTAAAACTCATTACTAAATTTGCTTTTGAAATTTTAAATGCTCAAACAGTATATTCAGGAATTTTTTCATTTAATGAACCTTCAATAAAAGCGGCCCAAAAAGCAGGGTACAGAATTGCCGGAAAATATCGAAACGCTTATTTTTATAATGGGAAATATCATGATCAACTATTAATTGAAATGATAAAAGAAGATTACTTAAAAATTAAAGACTAGCAAAAAAAAGATTATTCAATAATCTTTTTTTGATAGATATCTAGTCCTTTATCTATTAAATTATTAATAGTAACCTTGTGGTTATCTAACGATTCTTTTAAAGTTATTTTATCACCATTTTCATATTCTAAAAATATCTTTTTACTCTTAATACAACCTAGATAATAAATAAATTTTTTATCTCGAGCTATTTCTTCTAAGGCTGTTTTACAATTGGGGTTATTGTCTACAATCTTATAATCTGGTGCGGGTAAAATTTCTACATCGAAACTTGTCACACATACAGTGCGCATTGATAAAATAGATACTTTATATTTACCATCATCATTATAAATTGAATCAGAATTAGAGGAGGAGTTAGGACATTTTGTAACTGTATATCCAAAACCAATCCATCTTTCAATAGAATCGTTTTTACTTTTCCCAATATAAATAGATAATAGTGGTTTTTTTCCTTTTTTTACTCTACTGTAATCGATATTGCCATTAATAATAAATATACTAAATATAGTTATCATAACTATTAAAGTTATTTTATTTCTTTTTTTCATAATTTTACCTTTCATTTATCAATATTGAAAAAATATCTTCTCAATATCGATAAGTAATTCTCTATTTTCCATTTTATAAATAGATTTATATTCTTTATCATAAGGTTTTTTACTGATCCAATAATCATAATTATCTGATTTAATAAGAATTCCTCGATGACTGATATTGCCATTAAGATTTAAAATTTCAGTTGACATTATATAATAAATATTTTGATATTTAAAAGTTAAATCGTAAGTACAAGTATAGTTTAGATTATAAATATTGCTTTTATAACAATATAATCTTTTATAATCACTAACCTTAGCTCCTTCTTTTTCAATTAGCTTTAGTGTTTCAATATATTCATCAAAAGTTATCCAATCAATTAATTCATTATATTCTCTGTCTTCATTTGGTCTTAACATTTCTCCAATAGTTTTATAATCAAAATTCTGAAGAGCCTTAATATATTTTTCACTATTTTTTTTAGCTTTTATAAGACTAAAACTAGGAACTTCTATGGAAGATTCATTTCCCCAGATTGACCAGCTGATTTTTCCATTATTAAACTCGCCAATAATTAGAATCATTATATATCCTAAGATAATAGTAACAAACCAACTAATAATTATTCGAATAAATTTTTTTTTAAAATATTTTTTTTGGAAAAAGGGGATACTATCTTGAACAATTTGATCTGATCCTTCTTTTGTTATTTTTTCAATATATTCTCCTTTTAAAATTTCACTGACTCCAACACCTAAAATATTAGCTAGTTTTTCAATTAAAGCAATGTCTGGCATACAGATTCCCCGTTCCCATTTAGAAACAGCTTTATCACTGACATATAATTTCTTTGCCAGATTTTTTTGAGTCATATTTCTTTTTTTACGTAAATTAGTAATAAATAAGCCGATTTTCTTATTATCCATCTTGTTTCCTCCTTATGCTTACATCTTATAATATTAATAAAGAAAAATAAAGAATTTGTCAACGAAAATTGGAAACCCAAGGTTTAGTTAATAAAAAAATTGAAAAAATTGCTTATTTAGTGAAATAATTATCATTTAATATATTCTTTTGGTTATATTAGGCATCATTAGACAAATCCACATTAAAACTTGTTTAGCAATATAATAATTAGTTGCTCCATAAAAAGTAAAAATAATAATAGAAATTCCAAAATATACGAAGTTCATATCTCTCACATCCCAACTTTAATAGTATTAACTATAATATTATATCATTAAAAAAACCTTATTTAAAAGGTCTAAGTTTTGGGGTATAAATTTTTATTTAATTATTTTATTTTATAAGTCCATTAAATAAATCTTTGACTTTTTATTTTTGCGATAGAAAGTTTAAAAAATTGAACGTGACCTTCTTCATCTAAAATAATTCTTCTGAGTACTGCATTAACATATCGATCATTTATTTGTTGGATAATTTTATTATATTGATCAATAGCTATATATTCTGATTCTAAATCTGATTCTAATTGATCTAATATATCATAACCATATTTAACAAATGAGGCTCTCCAAAAACCATCTCTAGAATGATATATAGGTTTTTCACCCAATAAAATTATTAATTGACCCAACATATTTAAGTGCTCTCCTTCAACAGTGGCTATTTTTTGTACCAAATCGGCTATTTCTGGATCTAAGCTCTTCATTTCAAGGTGATGATACATATATTGAGAAATAGCCGTTAGTTCACTAACAAGGCTAGCATAACTTATCTTTAGTAAGTTTGCATAATGTTTATTTTTGCCGGCAACTTTAATTTCTGGATAGGGTGCGTTACTTTTAACAAAATCGGCAAAGATACTTTTATTAGTATTATTATTGTTATTATTCATAAACCCCCCTAATAAAGTGTATTATAAATTAAGAAAAAAATGATTTAATTTTTTTCTGTTATTAAGTTAATTTATAGATTATAATATATAAATTTAAAAGTCAGTCAAAATTGATATTCCTTTAAAGATAGGATAAGATTCAATTTTAACTGACTTTATAGAGTATTGACTTGTTCAATATACTCAAAACAATGTTTATAATATTTATAATAAATTTTATAACATCAAGAAGTCTTGGTTCTCCATTACCTACGTACTGAAAATTATTACCACATCTCATAAAACTATTTGCATCACAAATATAGATATAACCAAAATCATTTTCAGGGATAACTTCTTTTGTGATTTTTCATTTTTAGATTATCAATATTATATCCTATACTACAATCAAATCTTCCTTTACCTTTAATAGCACAAGGAACAGCACCTTCAAAAATAGAGCTACCATAAATAGCGGTTTACATATTTTTTTCATTTCCTGCTGAATCGTGTGCTTTATTTGGAGAAAGAATGTCGTATAAACCTTTTGAGCCATGGAAAATATATTAAGGTTTTTTAAAGTCTTGTTTTAAATATTCTTTTTTAATTTTGTATTTGTTTTTATATAAACCTTGTAAACCTATTATCTTAGAAATTATGGTATTTCATTTAATAGAATATTGTTTCAGTTAAATGATGATTTTCGTTTATATTTCTTCCTGTGAGCCAAATTAAATTATCTAGAAGAACAGAATTGGTTTTGATATTATTTTTATTTAATTCTTCTTTTATAATTTCTAAAGCATATAACATATTAGCTCTTATCTCTACTTCGTATTCAGAATCATGAGGGATTAATTTTCTATTATCCACTAAATAGGATAGCTCGCTACTATATTTTAAAATTCCATAATATCTAAAAGTTCTGGGAATTCCATAATCTGCACAGCCTAATAAATTATTAATGTTTTTTATATTTTTTTTAACTGTTTGGCTAACTTCGTACAAATCACGGACTAATAAAGTTGCTCTTTTATAAAAATAAACTTGTTGATTTTTATAGGTACTTATATCATTAAAACTTGGGAAATTCGAAACAATATAATCTAATAATTCTTGATCACTTTTGCAAGAAAAGATATTTTTATAAAATTCATCTTCGTTGCTAATAATAATATTTATAGTTTCCAATAAATTATTATATCGATTATCAATATAAGGCGAATTATTATTCCCACCAAAAATTTTAATTAATTCTTTTTTAGTAAGATTCTTTAATTTACTTAGATTTAAAAAATTCTTATTTTTAATAACTTCATCTACTACAGAATAAAACATCGCTGTAGATTTTTTATATTTTTGATTATCAAAATCTTTTTCAATAAAAGGTTCTTTCCAAAAACAAAAATTCATTGATTCAACTAGAAATGTTAATAATATTAATTGCTTTTCATCTAATTTTAATTTATTTTGATTAAGCCAATGAGGATTATCTTTTATTTTTATTGAACTTAGATATTCTTTTATTTTTTCTTTGTTTATTGATACGTGATTACTATTATCAACTACAAATTTTATTTGCTGTAATCTTTGTTCTTTGGTTATCATAAGCTCTCCTTAGTTTTTGATATAATTTTTATACTATTCCTAATTCTTTTTTTAAATCCATATTAAAATATTTATTAATATTATTATTTAATTCTTCAATCAATTTATTAGCACTTTTTTGAGCTAAATCAAATTGATTCTTAGTAATAGTTTTATTTTCAAATGCTTCTTCTAATTCATTATAATCTAGTAATTTGATTTCTCCATCAAAATAAGTAATATCTAAATATAAATCATCATAATAAGGAATTAAGGAATCTTTTTCAATTCCATTTTCTAAGGAAATATCAAAATAATATTGTAAAATTTCTTTTTTTTCATTTAAGTATACTCTCATTGAATAATTTTCATTTTTAGGCAATATTTCAACAATTGTGTAATTATTATCTATTAAACAAGCACCATTACTAATGATAAATGGCTTGTTTACTTTCTTAATATTTTTAATACAAGCATAATAGTCCAAATTAGTTGAAATAATAAATTTTATCTCATATTCGGTTGTATCCCATAAATATGTTTTACTTAGCATTTTTCTTCTCATTTTATCATCCGATCTATATATTAATTAAAAGATCTCTATCATAAATAATATCATTAATCTTACTATTTGAAAACTAATATTTTTTACTGTCTACTTTTTATTGACTAGTTCATTATACACGGAATTATCTTTTTCTTTTGTTTAATTTGGTTTCAAAAAATTTCGGATTAATAAATTGACTGTATAATCTTCTAAGTTCTGCTAAATCTTCTGAATTGTCTATTCCTGTTAGATTTGTATCTAAAGAAAGTAATTCCATATAATATTCAAACGGCAAGCGATTTAAAGCTACACAAAGTTTGTTGTGTTCTGCTATTTGTTCTTTCTTATGTATTTCAGCTTGGCGATCGGGAGAGGACATAAGCCATTCAAACATTTCTTGTTGCAAATCTTCTTTTGGTCTAAAATGATCGTTTAAATTTTTACAATGAGCTTCTATTATAGACAAAGCTCGTTTCTTACTTTTGGCATTTTGTATTTTTATTAACAATCTTCCATAGTGTAATTTAATATTTTTTTCTATATTACTTTCTATTTCTTCAAAATCAGCTTCATATTTTCTAATCAGTGGTTTTACTCGTCCTAGTTCAACCCCTATATTATAAGGGATATTTCTTGCAAAAACATATTCCTGTGCTTCAAGCGGTAAATCGGCAAAAAGTAAAGCATCATTTAGTATCCGTCTACTAAATTTATTCTTATTTTTTTTAATAAATTCTTCTTTATTATTCCATCTACCAATCTCAATACCTAAACGATAAGTCTCAATGATTGCAATAGCTCTTTCTTCAATTTTGGGTTCAGAATGAATGTTTTCATCTAGCTGAATAGCTAAAATTTCTTCACTTGATTTGACGGGGTGAATTTTTATTGATACTTGATCCTTACGATTATGAGTCTTAGCATTATGTCTTAAAGCATCTAAACGAGTATGTCCTGCTATCACAACATAATAGAATCCATCAATCGGTAAAAAAGAGTTTATATCAATATTTTCTCTCCATAAACTACTAATGAAATTAATATGACTTTGTAGTTCTTCTTTATTTAAGCGAGCGACATCTAGAGGATTAATTAATCCTCGATCTTCAATAGAATCCGCCATCTCGTCAATTTTTTCGTTTTTCTTTTTTCTTACTTGGGGTAAAACTACTAATTTGTCAAGGTCAATAATAACATATTCATATTCTCCAAATACCATAATATTTCACTTCTTTCTCATAATTAAAATAACCTTAGCTGATTTTCAGCAGCTTTAGGGACATTTCCTCTTAAAAATTTTTCTATTTCATAGGAATCTAAATAATCGCTACTTAAATTAGGATTTAAACTTCTATTTTCTGAATTATTAGATTTAATCTGGCTTAAATTAATATAAATTCGAGCAGCATTTAATATTTTTTTAGTAAGTTCTAAATTTTCTTGAGCAAATCTAGCAATAAAATCATTTTTGGTTTCATCTGTAATAATTAATGATAATTCAATAATAAATTTTTCAATAGCTAAATTTTTTCTTTTTTGCCAATATTCCGAGGGATTGGTAAACATTTCTTTTCGTTCAGCCATAAGAGGATGATTAATACTGTCATGTTCTCTTTTAGGTAAAACATGTAAGTTTCGTTGGCGATTA
>CAZFQF010000010.1:0-15482 GCA_964520725.1 uncultured Muribaculaceae bacterium
TAATCGCCCATAAATTTATTATATAAAAAAATTAGGTTATTCACAACCTAATTCTTGGCAAAATTTATCAATTTCTTTAGTTAGTTTAGTACTAGGAGCTTCTTCTAGTTGATACCAGCCGTTATTATAACAAAATGCAAATAAATCTTTTTGTTCTTTTGTTACTTTATTGAAAATATCATTATAAGCTTTATATATTTGATCACAAGAAGCTTCATTTAATGCTATTGCTGTATTAACTACTAACATTTTTTGAGTAGTTAAGACATCCATCATAATAAATTTATCGTCCATTAACTATTGCTCCCTTCTTCAAGTATATTTGTTAAATCATTGCATATTTTATAATGCATGTCGGTTAACTTATCAATTACTTTTTGACATTCTTCGTCTTGAACTTGATTTGAATATGATTCAAACTTTTTAGCAGCTATTAGATGCCAATTAAACATATCACAAATATAAGATAAGTCTTTTGTAGATATCATGTTTGGTACTTTTTTCATTATTTTTTCCTCCATTAGTATCATGCACCTTTTTTATTTAAATATTCTTTAAAAACTTGTATTTCTGACCTGTTTATTTAGAGGGATAAAATATATATTAAAATAATTGACGTTTATTAAAAAAGTGATAGAATAAATACTTAAAGTAAGAGGGTTTTATTAAAGATGGCAAAATATTACGAAACAAATCTAGTTTTGATTAGCGAAAGTATAGGAAAGATTTTTGATTCGAGAAATAAACCTGTAGTTATTGAAAACGAGAGTATTATAGTAGCTAAGAACTATAAAAAACAGGCTATTCTTTCAAGGAAGTACTTACTGGGATAAAAATTTCCCAAGTTTTAATCTTATATATATCAGATAAAATATATAGATATGACTCCGTTAAATCTTAGGAGTTTTATTCCTGAAAAAAGCTTTGAAAATTTTATGGATTTAGGAGAAAAGGATTTAATGATTTTACGAAAAAAAATAAATGATGTAACTAAATTGGATTTAAAGAACATCCTAATAAAAAACTATGGTTAAAAAGATTAAAGAACTTATTGTCTCGTAATAGTAATAATCCTTTTGAAACTGTTTCACGTCCTTTATCAGATTATGAAGAATAATTACTTAAAATGCAACAAGCAGTATCTAATTATAGAAAATTTTGTTAAATTATATTTTAAAAGAGGATAGCAAAAAGGCTATGTTTTTTTTAAGCTTAATTTGGTACTTATTTTAATTTAAATGATTCTAATCTGAAGATTTACAAAAAATCATAAAAGTTATATAATTAAACTGAAAAGAGGAATATAAATGATAGAGATAAAAAACATCAAAAAAAAATATGGGGAAAAAGTAGCTTTAAATGATTTATCAATTACAATTGAAGACGGAGATATTTTTGCCTTTGTCGGTCATAATGGAGCAGGTAAAACAACTTGTATTAAATGTATGACAGATATTATAGAGTTTGATGCTGGTGATATTCTTTATGATGGGATCTCAATAAAAGAAAGACCAATTGAATGTAAAAAACAAATGGCTTATATTCCTGATAATCCTGATTTATATGAATTCTTAAAAGGAATAGATTATCTAAATTTTATTGCGGATGTTTACGGAATGGATAGCTCGAGATTAGAAAAAATCAATGAATATGCAGAAACCTTTGAATTAAAAGAATCTTTAGGGAATTTAATTAGTTCTTATTCTCATGGAATGAAACAAAAATTAGCAATTATTAGTGCTTTAATTCATGAACCTAGATACTTAATCTTAGATGAGCCTTTTGTCGGATTAGATCCAATTGCTAGTAAAAAATTAAAAGATTTTATGAAAGAATTAACTAAAAAAGGGGCATGTATCTTTTTCTCAACTCATGTTTTGGAAGTGGCGGAAAAATTATGTAATAAAATAGCGATTATTAAAGATGGAGAATTAGTTAAAAGTGGCAAAATGGAAACGGTGTTAAAAGATAAAACTTTAGAAGATATCTTTATGGAGCTAGAAAATGAAAAATCTAATTAGATTAGTAAAAATAAATCTATTAACATTTTTTGATATTCATAAAATTATTAATATTAAAAAATTTAAAGACTTAAAAAAAGTTTTGCCGATGATGTTATTATACATCTATGCTTTTGGAGCTTTGAGTTTTTTTGTTTATTATGGAGCATCATTTGCATTAAAAGGATTAATTTTAATGAAAATAGAATACTTACTTCCAGTAGCAATAATGGCTTTATCTAGTGCTTATCTAACATTTACTACAATCTTTAAAGTTAATAAGACAATCTTTGATGCTAAAGATTATTCTTTTCTTTTGAGTTTACCAATTAAAAAAACCACAATTATTGCTAGTAAATTATTCGTTTTATATTTTTCTAATTTAATTTATTTGACCATTTTTATGATTCCGACCTATATTGCTTATATTCTAAAAGTAGACGTTACGTTGATGTTTCATTTATTATTTTGGCTTACATTTTTTCTAATTCCTTTAGTCCCAACAGTAATAGGTTCAATAATTGGAAGTCTTTTTACTGCATTTATTTCTAGATTTAAATATAAAAATGTAGTTAACATAATTATTAACTTCTTATTTATTTTTATGGTTTATTATATAACTAATAAAGCTCAGTCAATGACAGCAGAGAATTTAGCAAACTTAAGTAATGTAATTGTTGATAAGTTTCAAAAGATTTATCCCCTTACTAAAATGTATTTAGAGATAATTAAAAATAATAGTATTATAAATCTATTAACTTATATTGTTCTTTCAGTGGGATTATTTCAATTATTTAATTATTTGGTTGTAAGTTTTTTTGATAATATTAATAGTAAATTAAATGCTGTTAGTATTATTCGTAAATATGATGATAAAAAAACAAAGATGAATAAACCACTTTATTCTTTATATAAAATAAATTTAAAGAGATATTTTAGTAGTTCAATCTATGTTTTAAATACTATGGTCGGATGTGTTCTTCTTTTAATTGCTTTAGGATTTTTAGCTTTTTCAACGCCAGAGGCCTTAAATCAAATATTACAAATTCCAGATTTTTCTAATTATTTTATCTCTTATGCTCCTTTAGTATTTGGTGCAAGCTCAGCTTTATCTTGTACAACAAATGCTTCAATTTCTTTAGAAGGTAAAAATTTATGGATATTAAAAGTAATTCCAATTAATATAAATCAAATATTTATTGCCAAAATATTAGTAAATCTAACAATAATTTTACCGACTATTTTAATTGGAACTATCCTTTTAAGTTTTGTTGTCCATATATCTATTTTAGAATTTATAATATTGTTATTTACTCCCACAATTTATGCTTTATTTATTGCTGGGTTAGGACTTTTAATTAATTTATATTTTCCGGATTTTAACTGGACAAACGAAGTAAAAGTTGTTAAACAAAGTATTGCCTCTTTTGTTAGTATTGCAGTGGGTATGGCAATTGCGATTATTCCTTTATTTATTAAAAATAATTTAAATCATAATTTATATTCGTTTTTAGTCGGACTAGTGATGTTATTATTAAGTTTATTATTGTATTATATTTTATTTAATAAAGGAAAAAATATATTTAAAAGTTTATAATTATGTTATAATTTAATTTAGGAGAATAAAAAGGTATGGAGACAAAAATAAGTGATGAGAGATTATATGATATTATGTCATATGATCAAGTGTTTTTTAAATTTTATTTAAGAGATTATTTTAAGAGATTATTAAATCAAGATAATGGGATTATATTCGATGCATTTTTAAGATTTAATAATAAAAGAGACTTGGATTTAGATCCTCGAGATATAATTGATTTAGGAGATAGAATTAATTTTTCTAAAAAAGTTTTTGGATTTAGAACTTTTGATTATGATGATAAAATTTATGTTCCTAATCATGATTTTTTATATAATAGAATTTATACTTTATTAAATGCTTATGCAAATTTATGGAGTGATATATCGGTATTAGAAAAAGAAGCATATCTTCATATTCAACTAATGAGAATAATTCCTTTTTCATTAAATAATGAATTAATCTGTTTTCTAATTTTAGTTTCTAACTTAATGAATAGTTATATTCCTCCGTTTATTTTAGAAGATGAAGATAAAGAATTATATTATGAATACATAAAAATAGGAGATGCGGGGAGCTTTAGAAATATTATTAAAAAAAGATCTTTGGAAGAATTAAACAGAATGATAAAACTTTATAAAGAGTTTTATCAACTACCTATGGAAAAAGACATTAGAGAGATTTTGATTCAAAAAGTTTAAGATATTCAATCTTAGGCTTTTTATAATTTCGGTATTTAGATTTTACAAAAAATTTGACGATTGAAATAAGAAATATAAATTGTTATAATTAATCTATAAGATAGGGAGTAAAATTATGGAGTCTAAAGGAAAAAAAGTAGTAGGAATAATAAGTGCGGTAGTAATATTACTCCTAATAACAATCGGAGCATCTTTTGCATATTTTAGTGCATCCTTAACAGGAGGAGAAGAAACATCAACAATAACCGCAGCAGGTGGAACAATGAATATCACATTTGCTGGAGGAGCAACAATAACTGCAACAGGAATATATCCCAACAATGATCCGGTAGCAACAAAGAATTTTACGGTAACAGGAAATAACACCACCGGATTAAAAATGGGATATTCCTTAAGTTTAATAATGGAAGAGAAAGGATTTAGTGTCGGAGCGTTAAAATATAAACTAACAAGTACAAATACAGGAGGAAATGGAGAAGTGGTTCCGGCAATAAGTGAAATGAAAGATTTATATACTGGTTCTTCAACTAATTTATTAGGAGTAGGATACTTTAATGAAACAAGTGGAAATAAAGTTCATAACTATACGTTAAATATGTACTTTCCCGAAAATGGAGAAAGTCTCTGATATGAGTTTTGATTGGATTCATATAGGAGATACATATAAAATGAGTTCCACTGGATTTGAAATAGAAAATTGGTCTGAACAACATCGAATGGATGGTGGTTATGAATCTGCTGATGTTGGAAAATATTTTTGCCTAGTAGGGAATCCATCTGAGTTAGGTTATTGTTATGAAATATATAAAATATTAGAGGTAACAGATGGATCTATAACTAAATCAATGAAACATGTAGTAGATAAACCAATATTTGATTTGAGTACAAGTGGAATATATAAGGCAGAAGATGACTATGGAACTTCATATTATTACCGAGGAGCAGTAGAAAACAATTATGTAGTGTTTGCAAATATGTGCTGGCGAGTGGTAAGAGTAGTAGGAGACGGATCTATCAAACTTACATTATATAATTACAATCCAGATGCAGTAACAAATCCATGTGATACAAGTAAAGATGGATATGCAAATGCTTTTGCAAGATATAGTGGAACAACATATAAAACAGTGTTCAATACGCAGTATAACAATGCAAAATATATTGGATATATGTATGGAATTGCATCATCATCAAGGGCCCAAGCAGTTACTAATGAAACAAATAGTACTATTAAATCAAACCTAGATACATGGTATACATCAAAATTAAGTAGTCAAGCATCAAATATAGTTGATACAATATATTGTAACGATAGACAGCTTAGAAGCGAAGTAGGTGGTCCAGCGACTGGTGCAGGATTTGGATATGATGAAACATATTATGCAGGATATCACAGATTAGTGACAACAAAAACTCCTTCGTTAAAATGTGGATTAAAAAATGATTCGTTTACAATAACAGAGAGTACCAAAGGAAATGGAAAGTTAACCAATCCAATCGGCTTATTAACAGCAGACGAAATAACATTTGCTGGGGGCGTTTACGAAAATGATAATAAAAATTATTATTTATATAAGAATAGTGAAGGTGGATGGTGGACCTCTTCACCCGCTTACATCGAATGGGGTGAATCTCGTGTATTTGCCGTAAATTCTAATTACTATGGTGGAATTAGTGTGTACTACAGTGGTTACTTTGCCAATGGTTACGTGGGCGACGCTGCCGGATTGCGTCCCGCAGTAACACTTAAATCAACAACTAAAATAACTGGCCTAGGAACTAGCTCTAATCCATTCAAAGTAGTTTAAAAATAAAAAAACAGAAAAATATATTTAAATTGTGTTTTTCTTTTTAATTTAAAAAGAACATAAAATTTAAAATTATCTTACTAATCATAATTCTAAAGATATGATATAATATTAAATAGGAAGTGAACAAATGATAAAATATGAAACTGATTCTAGAATTGTAAAAGAAGGGCAGATTTTTGTTGCAATTAAAGGTCATACGGTTGATGGTCATGATTTTATAAACGATGCAATAAATAAAGGTGCTATTAAAATAATTACTGAGAAAGAAATAGATATTGATTTCCCTCACGAAGTGGTAGATAATACTGCTGAATATTTAAACAATAAATTACAAGAAGAATATTCCTCAGAATTTAAAAACATGAAATTTATTGGAGTAACAGGAACTAATGGGAAAACTACTACATGTTTTTTAACTTATCAGTTATTAAAAGAGCTAGGTACGAAAGTTGCTTACATTGGAACAATTGGTTTTTATTTAAACGGAGAACAAACAGATTTACCAAATACTACTCCAGATATATTAACTTTATATAAATTAATTCAAGAGGCCAAAGAACAAGGATCAGATTATATAGTGATGGAAGTTTCTTCCCATGCACTTGATTTAAAAAGAGTTGCAGGATTAAATTTTAATGTTGGGGCTTATACTAATTTGACTCAAGATCATTTAGATTATCATAAGACAATGGAAGAATATAAAATTGCTAAGAAAATTATTCTTAATTATTTAACTCATGACGGTATAATGGTAATTAATAGTGATGATCAATATGCTGATGAATTTAGAGCTCAAAAAAATATAACAGTAGGAAAAAACGGAGATTTAAAAATTATTAATGTTGATTATTATGCTGATTCTACGGAAATTAAGTTTAATTATAATGAAAAAGAATATATAGTCAGGACAAACTTAATTGGAGATTTTAATGTTTATAATTATTTAATGAGCCTAGCTATTTTAAAAGCTCTTGGATTTTCATTAATAGAAATAATAGAGAAAACAGAATATATCAAGGCTCCACCAGGAAGATGTGAAGTGATAAAAGTAAATGGTAGTTTTGCAGTTATTGATTATGCTCATACTCCTGATGCGGTCGAAAAAGTTATTAACACTTATGTGAAACTTAACGTCGGTAAAGTAATTACTGTTTTAGGTTGCGGAGGAGACCGCGATCCTAAAAAAAGACCAATAATGGGAGAAATTGCTACTAATCTTAGTGATTACGTTATATTTACTAGTGACAATCCTAGAACTGAAGATCCAAAGGCTATTCTTGATGATATAGTTCAAGGGGTTAACAAAGATAACTATCAAACAGTTGTTGATCGAAAAGAAGCAATCATTAAAGGTTTAAAGATGTTAAACTTAAATGATTTTCTCCTTGTATTAGGAAAGGGTCATGAAGATTATCAAATAATTGGTCGCACAAAAAATCATTTTAGTGATCAAGAAATCATAAATGACTTTATTAATGATTAAAAATGTAAAGTACTATATTATTCATAAATAGTACTTTATTTTTTTGGTATAATAAATTAAAGGTGAGATAAAGTATGGATGAAAAATATGAACAATATAAAAAATCAAGTCAATATAAAAAATATAAACTAATTAATATCTTTTTAGGAGTATTGTTAGTTGCAATTATTGTTTTTTGTTATGTTTTTTATAAAATGGCTACTAAAGAGGAAGTTTACTATGATGAAAACAAACATTATTCTTATGAAATAAAGAATAATGTTGTTTATCTAAATAGTGAAATAGGTTTAGAACAAAGTTATAAATGTAAAAAAAATTGTGAAATATATACAACAGGTTCTG
Organism: uncultured Muribaculaceae bacterium; assembly: GCA_964520725.1. Lineage (GTDB taxonomy): Bacteria > Bacillota_I > Bacilli_A > RF39 > UBA660 > DUUS01. Next base: position 7,917 of record CAZFQF010000010.1, read on the forward strand.
GACTTACTTATTTTGATAAAGGAAGAATTTTATTAAAAGAAGAAGAGATAGTTTTTTTGTATGATTTAATTGGAAGTAAAAAGTTAAGTGGCAATTATAATCGAATAGATTTTATAATGGATGGAAAAGGAACAGAACTTGAAAATATCAAAATGTTTAAAATAAATGATACTTTTGATAAACAAGGTGTTATGGATTTAAATGGGGAACTTTTAATAGATTTAATTTATGATACAGTAGGAAGAACAGTTGACAATAATTTATTGAGTTATTCTTATGATAAAAACTATATTACTGCAAAATCTGGAGAAAAATGGGGGTTAATTTCTTTAAACAAAGGTAAAAAGCTAATTGAGTTAAAATATGAAGATATAAAATTAAGTGATTATAATAAATTAACTGTTAAAGAAAGTGGATTATGGTATTTAATTGATGAAAAAAATAATCAGATTATCCCTAAAGGCTATAGTTCAATGGATGTTTATGAAAATTATTTAGTAGTTAGCGAGAATAATAAAGCGTTTGTTTTAGATTTACTTGGGAATGTTATGAGTAATAAAATAGATTTATATTATGATGTAGATCCTTGGGCAGTAATTACCGAACATGGATTACAAACTAAGTTAGAAAACAATAAAATATACTTAATGGTTGATCGCCCTAAAGATATAAATGCCGGAACTTATGAAACTATTAAATTTTATTATGATGAGCAAGCTAAACAGCTTATATCATCATATTAGTAAAAAGTCCTTCTTTAAAAATAAAAAAGTAATGGTTTTGATCATTATTTTTTTATTTTTAAATAAAGTGATTTTTTATTTGATGTCTGATATAATTATTTTAAGATAGAAATAGAAAAGAGGAAAATTTAATGAAAAAAAATAAAGAACAGAAGATAAAAGATATTATAAATTTATCAGTATCAGGAGTATTAATTTTACTGGGAATTTTACTTTTGATTTATCCTTGGTTTGGACTTACTGAACCAAGTAAGCTGTTATATTTATTATTTTCAGTTTATGGAGGAATAAAAATTATCGAATATATTTTAACTAGAGTGCCAGGAGATAAAGAAGATTTATATACTGCAGTAGCATGTATTTTAGCTGCGATTAGTGGTTTTAAATTTGGAAATTATTCAAGTCCAATGGTTCTTAGTATTACTTTAATGTCATGGGTTGCAATAATGGCAATTATTAAACTTATTAAATTAGATTTTTATCATGATCGTGAAAATGGAATGTTATATGTAAATTTAATTACTTTTTCATTATTTCTATTACTCGGGATATTAACAAGTGTAAATTTATATTTTAATATTACTGTTCAAACTTTAATGTTGGGATTCTTCTTTATTGTTAATGGATTACTTAATTTAGCCGAAGATGGAATTAGAATTTTAGTAATTGGTGTAAATATAAAATTAAAGAAATAAGATATGGAGATAATCAAATGGAATTATACTTACTTACTCCCAAGTTAGAAGAACTTTCTTATCGTAAACAACTAATGGAAGATCCAGAAACAATGGATTATAATGCTGGTTATGATTTATCTTTTGAAGGATATGATTATGAAACTGGTTGTATTGCTTTTCCGGAAGAAAAATGGAAAGCTTGGCATCAAAAACTTACTAATGATGAAAAAAGATATTTTGCTTATGTTGTTAGAAAAATAGATGATGTAGCAGTTGGTTATGTTAATTTTCATTATAACAATCAAAATAATCGTTATGAATGTGGGGTAATAATTGAAGGTAAACAGCGAGGAAAAGGATATGCTAAAGAATCTTTAAAATTATTATGCGATACTGCTTTTAAAGAATATAATATCGATGCCCTTTATGATGATTTTCCTAAAACCAGGGAAAGAGCAAGAAAAGTGTTTACAGATATTGGATTTGTTATAACTGGAGAAAAATATATTATGAAAAAGTTTAATGAAGATGAAATTGAAGAGGTAATAAAATTAACTAAAGAAAAATATTTAACATAAAATAAATAAAAAATAATTATTTCCAAAAGTATAATTAATGATAATTATCATATATTTTATTGGAGGGTAATAATGGAAATATTAAAAGTATCAAGCAAGAGTAATCCTAGTAAAGTAGCAGGGGCGATTGCGAATGTATTTAGAATTGATGGAACAGTAGAAATTCAAACCATCGGGGCGGGAAGTTTAAATCAAGCAATTAAAGCAATAGCGATTGCTAGAGGATTTGTTGCTCCAAGTGGAAAAAACCTAGTTGTAATACCAGCATTTAGTGATATTACAATAGACGGATCTGAAAAGACTGCCATTAAATTAATTGTAGAATCTAAATAACACTTTAATAGTGTTATTTTTTATGAAGGAAAAAAGATATCTTTCATATATTTTATTATGAATGATAATGAAGAAGAATTAAAAATGGTAGACGTTCAACTATTAATAACCTTTGTATTAATAGGAACAATTATTTCTTCTGCTGTTTTGGGATACAATTCACATTTACAATTATCTGGTCAAAAACCATTTATAACGAAGGAGCAGGAAATAAATATATCAATAATTAGTAAAATTATTGTTTTTATTGTGGCAATTCTTGCATTTATACTAGCTCTTCAAGACATCGAGAGAGTTAAGAAGAAAAATGGAAATCCTGAAAGTGCTTACATGGCAGCTGGGGCAGCACTTTTAATTGCGATAGCTGCACTTATGGTTTTAATTTCGGACTTAAGAAAAAATGGTGATTCATTTAGCGAAATCGAAAATCCAGAGGCCTAGTTTTTGTATTTTATATAAGTAAATTATATGATACAATATTTATGAAAAAGAGAGATGCTTAAATGAAACTAACTAAAAAACTTATCGAAGAAATTTCTAATTTAAAACAAGAACCAAAATGGATGAAAGAGTTTCGTTTAAAATCTTTCAAGAAATTTTTAGAGTTAAATAACCCGGATTTTGGGCCTGAAATAGATATTGATTTTGATTCAATTACTTATTATAAAAAATTAGGAGATTCAACTGACGATTGGGGAGAAGTTTCAGAAGATATTAAAAGTACTTTTAAAGAACTAGGAGTAATTGATGCTGAAGAAAAATATTTAGATGGGGTAAGTAATCAAATTGAAAGTGAAGTTATCTATCATAATTTAAAAGACAATGTAAATAATTCAGGAGTGATATTTTTAAGTACGGATGAAGCATTAAAAAAATATCCTGAAATGTTCAAAGAATATTTTAATAATTTAGTCGATTATTCAGAAAATAAATATACCGCTTTAAATGGAGCTTTATGGAGTGGGGGATCTTTTATTTATATTCCCCCTAATGTAAAGCTTGATAGACCACTTCAAAGTTATTTTCGAATTAATTCTGTATTGATGGGACAGTTTGAAAGAACAATTATTATTGTTGATGAAAATTCTGAGCTTTCTTATATTGAGGGATGTACTGCGGTGCAAACTTCAGAAAATTCTCTGCATGCTGGGGTCGTTGAAATTTATGTTAAGAAAAATGCCAAGTGCCGATACAGTACAATTCAGAATTGGTCCACAGATGTTTATAATTTAGTAACTAAAAGAAGTATTTTAGATGAGAATGCTAGGATGGAATGGATTGATGGTAATATTGGTAGTAAGATAACAATGAAATATCCGTCTTGCATTCTAAAAGGAAATAACTCTTCAGCTACTTCAATAAGTATTGCTTATGCAAAAGAGAATCAAAAATTAGATGCTGGAGCAAAAATGATTCATTTAGGAGAAAATACTCGCAGTAATATTGTTTCAAAAAGTATTGCATCTGGTGGAGGAGTATCAAATTACCGCGGAACTGTTAAAATAAGTAATAGTGCTAAAAATAGTAAAGCTACAATTAAGTGTGATACGATTTTATTAGATGATTTTTCAATAAGTGATACTTTTCCTAAAAATATAGTTTTAAATGATAGTAGTATTCTAGAACATGAAGCAACTATTTCTAAAATGAGTGAAGATAAATTAAATTATTTATTTAGTAAAGGCTTATCTGAGGATGCGGCTCAAGAACTATTGATTATGGGATTTATTGCTGATTTTAAAAAGGAATTACCACTTGAATATGCAATTGAACTTAATCGATTGTTGAAAAGTAATTAAATAGTTATAAATTAAAGAAACTGAAGAAAAATATTTTCAGTTTTTTTAATTTATTAAAACAAAATAAATAAAACTTATTAACATTTATTAATAAAATTTAAAAATATCTATTTTGCGATAAGTATTTTGAATATGGTAAAACTTATTTCAGAAAGGAGGAATAAGCAATGTATAATTTAGTTTATTTAATAGGGAGGCTCACTACTGACCCAGAAACTATTAAAACTGAAAGTGGGAAAACAGTAATGAGCATAAATTTAGCCGTTCAAAGAAATTATAAGAATAGTGAAGGAATTTATGAGGCCGATTTTATCAGGTGTGTACTTTGGGAAGGAATTGCAGCGCGAACAGCAGAGTTTTGTAAAAAAGGAGACTTAATTGCAATTAGAGGTCAAGTAAGAACGAGAAACTATACTGATGAAAACTCTGAGAAGAGATATGTTACAGAAATAGTTGTTGAAAAAGTTAGTTTCTTATCATCAAAACCTAAAGCTCCAGATATAATTGAAGAATCGGGAAAAAAAGAAAATAAAAAATAGAGCTTAATTCTATTTTAGAGAATTGAGTCATAGTATTTAATGGTGAAATTATGAAATATTTAAAATATACAAGCATTCTCTTATTAGCAGCTCTAAGTTTTTATTTTACAGATAAAATAATGATTTATATGGAAAATAAAAATCCGATTATGGAAGTGATAAATTCAAAAGAAGAATTATATACAACTAATGCAGTTAATGCTGTAATACAAGATAATACAATTATTCCAGGAATTAATGGAAAGAAAATAGATAAGAGAAAAAGTTTAATGAAAATGGATGACTTTGGCTCTTTTAATGAAATATTTATTATTTATAAAGAAATAAAACCTGACATTTCTTTAATAGATAATTTAGATAAAACTATTATAAAAGGTAATACTGCTAAAAGAGCAATAAGTTTTATTTTAGAGGAAAATAGTAGTTTAGAAAATTATTTTGAAGAAAATAAGATAAAATATACAATTATTGCAATTTCTGAAAGTGATTTAGAAAAAGAAAGAGAATATATAAATGGAGAGACTTCCAAAGAAAAGGCTAGTGACTTAAATTCTCTTCTTAATAAAAATAAGGTAAATTCTAAAATATGTTTAAAAAATTATTCTAATTTAGATTATTGTACTCAAAAGAAATATTTTATAGTTGATGCCTTAATAACTAATGGAGCTAATATTAATCAGACTCTTTCAAATATTAACAGTGGTTCAATTATTTTAATTAAAAAAAATACATCTTTAGCTAATTTTAAATTAATTTTAAGCGAAATTCGAAAACAAGATTTAAAGATTATTTATTTAAGTGAATTAATTAGTGAAGGTAATATTTCATAAAGAATTGACTTTTATCTTTTCCTTTTGCTTTTTAAGAATAATCTAAACGCAAAAGGATTTTTTTATGTAATAAAATTAGCATTTAACGAATTTAATTGAAAAATAATCATTCTTTTGTTATAATGTATTAACCGAAGAACTTTAATGAATTTATTTTATAGAAAAGAGTGATAATTAATGAGTAAAATTAAAATTTTTGGAATGGGTGGGCTTAATGAAAATGGAAAGAACACCTACATAGTAGAAGTAGACGATAAAATCTTTGTTTTAGATGCGGGTTTAAAGTACGCAAATGATTCAATGTTTGGAATAGATTATATAATTCCTGATTATAAATATTTAGAAAAAAACAAGAAAAAAATTAAAGGAGTATTTATAACTCACGCTCATCCTGAGAGTTACGGAGGAGTTATTGATTTAATTAGAACTATTCCAGATATTAAAATATATGCAACTAAATATACTAAGAATCAAATGTTATTAGATGGGGTAGCCGAAAAGAACATTGTTCAAATAGAACCTCATAAAAAAATCAATTTTGGAACTGTTAGTGTTTTTCCAATTCAAGTAAGTCATTCAGTTCCTGAAAGTGTGATGTTTGTAATTAATACTACTGATGGAGCTATTTGTTATACTGGAGACTTTATTGTTGATCCGTCAATGATGGGACCATATAATATGGATTTAGGTAAAATTGCTTATGTTGGGAAACAAGGAGTTCTTGCTCTATTGTGTGAATCGTCATTTTCTGAACACATTGGTCATACTAGTCCATCACATCATATGGCATCTTTCTTTAAAGATGTTATTAATCGCAATGAAGGAAGAATCATTTTCTCAACTCTTCATACTTACTTATACACGATTGAAGGAATTTTCACAGCTGCAAAAAACTCTCATCGAAAAGTCGTGGCGATGGGTAAAAAACTCCAAAATATTATCAATATGGCAATCAAAGAAGGTTATATGAATATTGATGAAAATCTAATTGGAGATTTAAATAATGTTAATGATGAAAATGCTATTTTGTTAATTTGTGATGATCGTGAAAGTCCATATAGTGTAATAGAAAAAATTATAAATGGAAATGATAAATATATTAAATTAAATAGTGAAGATACTTTTTGTTTTGCGGAACCTAAATATGATGAAAATGAAAAAGTTGTGGTAAGAATTGAAAATGAATTAGCAATGATGGGAATTAAAACAATTAGTATTCCAAAGAATAAAGGAATTTCTCTTCATGCCTCATCAGAAGATTTAATGATTATGATTTCATTATTAAAACCAAAATATTTTGTCCCGGTCAAAGGTGAATATCGTTACATGATTGGAAATGCTAACTTAGCTAATAATTTAGGTTATAAAAACGAAGATATTTTATTAAGACAAAATGGAGAGATGATTTCCATTGTTGATAAAGAGTTAAAAAAAACAAATGAAAAGATTTTTATTGATGATGTTTTAATTGATGGAAATAGTACAGATGATGTCGGAGATCTAGTAATAAAAGATCGAGAAATGCTTTCGGAAAATGGAATTGTTTTAATAAGTGCAACTTTATCTAAGAAAACTAAAGAAATATTAGTTGGACCAGAAGTTACAACCAGAGGATTTATTTATGTTAAAGACTCTAAAGAAATGATGGATGAAATTAAAAGATTATCAGGTGAGATATTACAAAATAATATCACTACTAATTATGTTGATTTTAATAATATTAAAACTGAAATTAGAGATAAATTAAGTAAATATTTTTATGTTGAAACAGAATGTAAACCGATGATAATTGCTGTTATTCAAGAAGTTTAATTTTAATTTTAAATGTCTTGAAATTAAGTTTAGTAAAAATACTAAGCTTTTTTACTTGCATTAAAAACTTAATTCTAATACAATTAATATTAAGAGGTGGTTTAATAATGAAAAAGATTAGTTTATTACCAGCAGACTCTTACATTGTGATTAATAAAACCATCTTAACTGAAATAGATAAAAAAAATTTAATAAATTTATATGAACCGATTATTGGGTATGCTGCAGTAAGTTTATATTTAACTTTATGGAGTG
>CAZFQF010000011.1:0-287 GCA_964520725.1 uncultured Muribaculaceae bacterium
CAGCTGCTCTATTAGAAACATATTTATGACTAGTTCCATGAAAACCATATTTACGAACATTGTATTTTGTATACCATTCATAAGGAACTGGATAAATATATTCTTCAGTCCCAATCGTTTGATGGAAAGCTGTATCAAACACTAAGGTTTGTGTAGCATCTTTAAATACTTCTTTAGATGCTCTTAAAGCTACTAAAGCTGGAGGATTATGCAAAGGTGCAAGCGGAGCTAGTTCTTCGACTATTTTAATATTTTCTGGTGTTGCAACAACAGATTTATCAAAATAA
>CAZFQF010000011.1:309-15176 GCA_964520725.1 uncultured Muribaculaceae bacterium
CAATACGATGGCCGATTCCCTCAATGTCTCCTAGCTTTTCAATAATTTTGTTGGCGATTAATTCTTCAACAACTATCTCAAAAGCTTTTTTATGATCTTTTAATTCTGCTTCTTTCTTAATTTTTTCATCTTGAATCTTCAAGGTATAGAAAGCCTCGCTTAAACCTATTCTTTCAAAATTACCATTAATTAATTCTTTTGCTTCGGGCATCTCAAATAAAGTAAACTTTAGAGATGATGACCCAGCATTTACACTTAAAACTTTCATTTTCTTCACCTACCTTTAAGTATACAAAAAAAAAGAGATTTTTACTATCTTTTTATGGTTTATTTAAGCTAATTGTGTAAATTCTCTACTTTTAAAATATCACTACAATATTCACAAGAATATTCTTTAGTATTTTTATCTAATAAAATAAAACTATTATTTATTTCTTTTTCGACTGAAGTTATGCACCTAGGATTCTTACATTTTACAATTCCTGAAATTTTTTGGGGAATATTTAAGTGCATCTTTTTGATAATTTTTTCTTTTTTAATAATATTAATAGTAATATCCTGACTAAATAAACCTAAAACATCTAAATCGATATTAAGTTCATTTTCAATTTTTATAATATCTTTAAATCCCATTTTATGACTTTCAACATTCATTAATAGAGCAACTCGATGTTTTTCTTTATCTAGATTAAGAAAATTAAAGATTTTTATTCCTTCTCCAGCTTTAATATGATCTATAACAATTCCTTTTTTAATCCCACTTATTGTTAACATTTTTCATCCACTCCTAATAATTTAATTATTAATGCCATTCTAACGTACATCCCGTATTTAGCTTGCTTAAAATATACTGCTCTTTTATCATTATCTACATCTGTACTTATTTCATTTACTCTAGGCAGAGGGTGCATGATAATTAAATCTTCTTTTGCAGTTAGTATTTTATTTTTATCGAGAATAAATAAATCTTTTAAACGGAGATAATCTTGTTCATTAAAAAATCTTTCTTTTTGAACTCTAGTCATATATAAAATATCTAATCTATTAATATTTTCTTCTAAGTTATCTGTTTCTAAATAATTAAGATTATTTTTATCTAAAACTTCTTTTTTAATATAATCAGGAACTTTTAATTCCTCAGGAGAAATAAAGACAAAAGTTATATTCTCATATCTAGCCATCGCTTTAATTAAAGAGTGAACTGTTCGACCAAATTTTAAATCTCCACAAAAACCTATTACTAAATTATTAAATCTTCCTTTTAAATGATGAATAGTTAATAAATCGGTAAGAGTCTGAGTTGGATGATAATGTCCCCCATCTCCAGCATTTATTAGTGGAACATCTGAGTAGTTAGCAGCTAATAAGGCAGAGCCCTCTTTAGGATGTCTTATAGCAATAATATCTGCATAACAATTAATAGTTCTAATTGTATCTGCTAAGCTTTCTCCTTTGGCAGCTGAGGTTGAACTACTTTCAGAAAAGCCCACAACTTTCCCTCCTAAACGGAGCATTGCGGCCTCAAAGCTAAATCTAGTTCTCGTACTTGGCTCGTAAAATAAAGTTGCAAGTAAATAATTTTCACAACACTTACTATAAAATAAGGGTCTTTCAATTATCTTATTAGCTAGAGTTATTATCTCGTCTATTTCTTTGATGCTTAAATTAGTTGGATCAATTAAATTTCTTCCTTTTAACATGTTTTTTTCCTTCCTTTAAATCATTTGCTTAAAAAAAAATATGAAATTTTTACAATTTCATATTTAAATTTAAAATAAATTATTAATTATATTAGAGATAGTTGAGCCATTTTTAGTTACTATTGGTAATTTCATAGTTACTCACTTCCTAATCTCTTTTTATATTATATAAGATTTTATTTTATAATGCAATTATTTTTTTATTGGTCTTCCCTTAGCCTCTAAACATTTTTTAGATTTAATTGAAGAAATAAAAATGTCTTCATTTTCTTTATGATTTAAATTTAGTCCATATTCATTTAAGTACTCATGTAAACATTTATTTTTAGTATTAATATTTTCAATATTATATCCTTTATTTGTCACTTGCCTCACCCATTTTTATTATGGGCTCATTTTTATAAAATATTTGTATAATTATTCGTTTTAGCAGTAATTTTAACTATTTGAGATGATTTAACAGTTGCATTAATTAATTCTTCGTAAGGAATACTATTTTCATATTCTTCAGCTAGTTTATTTACTGGATTAATAACTGGATGTTCAGGAACAAAAATTGTACAACAATCCTCAAATGGTAAAATTGAGGTTTCGTAAGTATTTATTTTTTTAGCAATATCAATTATTTCTAATTTATCAAAACAACAAACTGGTCTTAAAACTGGCATTTTAATAACTTCATTAATAGTGCTCATACTAGTTAAAGTCTGACTTGCAACTTGCCCAACTGATTCTCCATTTATAATAACTTTAGCATTTACTTTATAAGCAAGTCTCTCACTAATGCGATACATCATTCTTCGCATAATTGTTATCAAATATTCTTTGGGACAATTTTTATAAATAGCTTCTTGAATCTCGGTAAAGTTAATAATATGAATCTTAATATATCCGCTATATTTAGTTAGAATTTTAGCTAATTCTAAAACTTTATTTTTTGCATTTTCGCTTGTATGAGGTGGACTTTCGAAATAAACTGCCTCTAATCTAATTCCTCTTTTTAGTGCTAAGTATCCGGCAACAGGTGAATCTATTCCCCCACTAAGCATTAACATTCCTTTACCTAAAGTCCCAACTGGATACCCGCCTAGGCCTTTAACTTTCTCAAAATAGATATAAGCTTTTTTAGGTCGGACCTCAATATTTATTTCAAGTTCAGGAGTATGAACATCAACTTTTTTATTATTAAATTTTTTTAAAACTTCTCCACCTAATTTACAACTAATTTCTATACTATTTATAAAGTAATTTTTATCACTTCTCTTAGTAATAACTTTAAAAGTCGTAAATTCTTCATTCTCTAATAAACCAATCAAGGAATTAGAAATAGTATCAAAATCAGTATTTTCTAATTCATAAGCAATATTTATCTCATGAATTCCAAAGGTATTAGTTAAAATGTGGACAACTTCTTCATATTCATCGGTTGTGATAAACATTCTTCCATTATCATAATTAATTTCATGTTTAAGATCTTTTAAAGATACTTTTATATTATCTTTTAAAGTATTTATAAAAAAAGAAATATTATCTTTTTTTGTTGTTAACTCTCCATATTTAATTATTATTAATTTTTTCATACAAACTTCTTTCCATATAATAATTGATATTCTTTATCTTTCCTTTTCAATTCTTCTGGAGAAACATAATTTTTAATTATCTTTATTGGTAAATCAAAACTTTTATTTTCTATTTGTTGTTGTAAAACAAAATATAAAACAGACTCTTTTTCTTTTAATATACTTCTCATAAATTTATGACCTCTTTCAAGAAACTTTCTTTAATATAATAACATATAATTTAAAAAAAGTATTAAAAATACTTTTTAATTCTATTTAACTAACTAATTCTAATAATTTATTATAAACTACGTCAAAGACATTCATAAATACGTTTAATTCTTCATTCTTAGTTAAGTGAGATAAACTGATTCTAATTGTCGTTAAAGCTCTTTTTTTATCTTTATAAATACTTAAAATTGCTGGACTAATTTTACCACTTGAACAAGCAGTATTACTACCAACATATATTTCATGCTTTTCTAAAGCATGAATAAAAGTTTCTGGTTTAATGTCCATTAAGCTAATATTTAAAATATGAGAAATCGAATACTTTGTTTTATTAATCTGAATCTTAGGGTATTTTTTTAAAAACGTACATATTTTATCGTTATATTTAGCTACTTTTTCTTCTTTTTTAGTGATATCAGAGGCAGCAATTCTTAAAGCTTTAGATAGAGTTACTATTAATGGAAGTGATGGTGTCCCTGGTCTTAAATCATTATTAGAGCCATACATAATCGGTCTGATATTAACTCCACTTTTTTTATATAAAAGCCCTACTCCTTTAGGCGCATAAATTTTATGACCACTCATTGAAGCTAGATCAACATCATTTAAATTAATTGGAACTTTTCCGACTGCTTGAGTCATATCGCTATGAAATATTATCTTAGAATTATTCTTATTAATAATTTGTCTAATAGTTTTTAAAGGTTGTCTAATTCCCATTTCGCTATTAACAGCTCCAATACTAACTAAAATAGTTTCAGGAGTAATTAGATTTCTTAAATCTTCAAAATCTATAATACCTTCCTCGGTATTATTTACATAATCGATAAAAAAACCATTCTTTTCTAAGTAATTACAAATTCCATATATCGAATCATGTTCTAGTTTAGAAACTATAATTCTACTGCCTTTTTTTCCATAAGCTAAAGCTGTTCCAATTAAAGCCAAATTATTTGCCTCAGTTGCCCCACTAGTAATTACTAATTCTTGATCTTTTATTTTTAATATTTCACATATTTGTTTTAATGCTTCATTTAATAATTCTTTAGATTTAGTTCCTAAACTATGAAGACTATTAGGATTTCCAAAATATTCATTAGTTACTTTAATATAACTATCCATTATTTCTGAAAGAACAGGCGTTGTCGCCGAATAATCTAAATAAACCATGTTGATCACCTATTATTTATTATAAACTAACTCCTAAAAAAAGGCAAAGTAAAAATAATGGTAATTTTAAGCAAAAACAAAAAAACGATAAATATTTATCCTTTTTTTATTTTAGATTACTTTATACGGATTAATTATAGTTTCTAATCCTGTTATTTTAGTTGTAGATTTAATGGTACCGCTGGACGTTCTTTTCTAATTTTTAGCAGTTTCTATTAGTTTTTTATGAATATCATTATCAAGTAAAGATATCGCATTAATTGCCTGTTCTAATGATTCCTTATAGTTACCCGCAAAAAACTTTTTTTCAGCTTGTTTTAAACCTTTATTTAAAACTTCATTTAAAGGTTTAAAACGATTGCCATAAACTATAGTATTTTCAGCTAATTTAGCTGTCTTAATAGTATCATTACTCATTTTATAAAGTTTCAAAGCTAAATCACGAGCAGTATCTACTCTTGTGTTTAATACTCTAATAGATATTGGTTTTTTATTTAATTCATTTAACATATACTCAATAGCTTGATTTGCCTCACCTAAATAAATGTAATATTCTTCCGGAATAATTGGTAATTTATAACTAGTTATTTTTTCTTTAGTATTTTTTAAAATTAATCCTATTTCATCAAACTGTTCATGAGCTCTTGTTTCGTCTTCTTTTAGACTTCCAAGATTTTTTAAGGTAAGTTCTAACTTATCTTCATTTTTAGCTAGTTTTAGATTAAGATGTTCAAGTTCTTTATTAAGCCTTGAATAAGCAAAGGATTTATTACGATAATTTTCAATTGTTACTTCATAATCATTTTGAATAGCTTTAATATTAATATTTAATTCATCAATAATTTTTACTTCTTCATTAGATAAATCATAACTATATTTAATGTCTTCGATTTTTGAAGAGAGTCTACTAATAATTTCTAACATCTTTTTACATTTAATTGCAACCCGGCGCATATTTTCTTCAAAAGCTTTTTTACTTACCTTTTCGTTATCAAAATCATAATATAAAGATTCAAAATAAGATAAAATGGTTTTCAGTTCAAAGATTGAATCAGTTAAATTTAAAACATTTAAACGATCAAAAATATCCGCAATCTTTTTTTCTGATTCATTAATATTGTAATCAATATTTAAATAGTCTAAGTTAAAATTATCTTTTAGCATTTTATTAGAAATATTTCTAATATCATTAATTTTAACCGGAATTAATTTTTTCCCCATAATAATTATAGCGGGAGCTTCTTCGATAACAATTGTTAGATTTCCAATCGTATCATCTAAAGCTTTAACAATTTTGCCAACTTCACTATAAGCATTATTTTCCATTGATATTTCAAAAGCAGAAAATAATTTATCAATATTTTCAAATTGTAATTCTAAAGGAACTTTGATTGGATCATATTCCTCAGGGTTTTTATTATATCTTAAATAAATATCTCGGTAATCTGATTTTAATTTTGTAACTATTTCTCGATTTTTACTTTCACTTAAAGATATTTCTTTTATTTCACTAAGTAAAAAATCACTTTTAGTTTTTACATAATAAATATTTAATTCTAAATTAGCAATTGCTTTATTTATTTCCTTAAATTTTCCATGTCTAAATAACTCTTCTAATTCTAGGAGTTGATCATTTAATTTAGGAATATCTTGTTCTTTAATTACTTCGTATCTATTTTGCCATAATTTATATTTTTTTTCTAATTCTTTATTATTAATAAGCGCGCCGACTTTATTTAATTCATTAAGAATTGCTCCAGATAAAATCAGATTTTTATCTTTTTCCAGACGAGCTAATATTTCATTATATTTCTTTTTATTATTTCTTTTTAAAAGAATTAATACTAAGATTAGTAATATAACTACTACAACAGCATAAATAATCCCTAAAATCTTATAAACATTATCCGTCATAAGCATTTCTCCTCTATAATAAATATTATCATATTTTAGAATCTTTTAATAGTTAATATAAGCAAAAATTGACTATTTATTAACAAAAAAAATGTCTTTAAGACATTTTTAACATTTAGCACCCGCTCCTTCAATATCAGGATAAGGATTTGATAATTTTTCAATCGTATAATCATTTTCTGATAATGTTAGTTTTAAATATAGAATTTCACCTAGTTCTTTAGTAATAGAACTACTGCTAATTTTATTTTCTAAATCTTCATTACATCCCGAACCATAGAAAAATGATACTGAGTTATCTTCAATTATATAATTTAAAAAATTATCAGCGGTTGCACTAACATAAGATGTTCCGCCTAAACCTATATTAACAATTTTTGTAGCTTTATTATTTTCAATCGAAAATATTTCATATTCATGTTGAAAATGAGTCTTTGCACTATTATATTCAATAGCTAAATATTTAATATTGTTATTTAGTGATGAAAAATTATGAATTTTCATCTCAAAAGCGTTAGGATGAATTTTTGATGTTTCTTCTGAGTTTTCTACAAATTCCATGATTTTTGATAATATTACTAAACCTTGAGCGTCTACTACCTCATATTTTGCTGAATCAGTGTCATTTTTCACTCTTAAAGTATAAATACTACCATCATTATCACTAAGATTCTTATTATAGTCCCACTCATTTGATTCCTCTTCATCAGCATTTTTTTCATAAACTGGGACATTTTTTGTTTCGAAAAAATAGTAATATCCTCCAAAGCCAATCATTACCATAATTATAAAAATTAAAATTTTAATTATTATATTTTTATTCATTGTTGTTATTTCCTTTCTTAATTTTATTATACCAACAAAAAAATATCCCACAGGATATTTTTAATTGATCTATTAAATTTGACGAAATATCGACAATTTTATAAAATTTATTTTTGACAATTTTCACAAAAATAAGTACTTCTTCCTCCTACTGCAAGTTTTTTAATAGGTTTTCCGCATATTTTGCAAGGAGAATTTTCTTTCATATGAACTTGTAAGTAATCTTGATATTTACCAGTTACTCCTAAACTAGAGGTGTAACTTTTTATTGTGGTTCCGCCTTCTTTAATTGCTAAGTTTAGAATTTCAATTGAATAATTAATAATTTTTTCTGTTTCGTCTTTGGTAATATTTTTACCATTTTTTAAAGGATTTATTTTAGCCGCAAATAATACTTCATTAACATAAATATTACCTAAACCGTTTATTATTGTTTGATCAAGTAATAAACTTTTAATGGGAATATTCTTGTTTTTTATTTTATTATAAAAATCTTCTACTTTAATATCAAAAGGTTCAGATGCTAATTTAGAAATACTTTTATTAACTTCTAACTGATCTTTTTTGATTAACTCCATTCTCCCGAATTTTCTAGTATCATGATACCTTAAAGAAAAATTATTATTAAAAGTAAAAATAATATGTTCATGCTTTTGAATACTATCATTTGGATTCTTAATAAAATATTTGCCTTCCATTCTTAGATGGCTAATTAAAATATATTCTTCAAAATCAAATAAAAGATATTTTCCTCTAGTCTTGATCCCAAATAATGTTTTACTGATTAAATTATTAATATCAAGACTATCTTTAGCAATAATTTTCGGATAAATTATTTCAATATTAGTTATTTTTTTATTTATAAGCTCTTTTCTTAAAACTGATGCAACAGTCCTAACTTCTGGTAATTCTGGCATAATATTTGTCCTTTCTTAATTAATTGGCTTTTATTTTTTTTAAACTGAAACCAATATTTTAGCTAAAATACTTTCTAAGCCTCGTACCAGTTAGTTCCATAATCTATTCCTACTTTGATAGGAACTTTTAGTTTTACTACATTTTCCATGGTTTCTTTAACAACCTTTTCTAACTTTTCTTTTTCCGATGCAACAACATCAAATATTAATTCGTCATGAACTTGTAAAAGTAATTTACTTTGAAATTTTTCTTTTTGTAAAACTTGATCAATTTTAACCATTGCCATTTTAATAATATCTGCTGCTGTTCCTTGAATCGGCGTGTTAAGAGCAATTCTCTCTCCAGCACTTCTAATCATATAATTTTTATTAGATATTTCATCAATCGTTCTTTTACGATTATATAAAGTTCGCACACTTCCATAAAGATGAGCCTCGGCAACTATTGAATCCATGTACTGTTTAACTCCAGGATATAATTCTAAATATTTATCAATGAATTTTTTAGCTTCACTTGGTTTTAAGTTTAAGTTTTCTCCTAAACCAAACCCACTTATTCCATAAACTATTCCAAAAATTACCGCTTTAGCAGTTCGGCGCATATTTTTAGTAACTGCATCTTTATCAACTTCGAAAATATCACTTGCTACTCTAGTGTGAATATCTTCATTATTAACAAAGGCCGCAATTAAATCTTGCGAATCACTAATATGAGCTAAGACTCTCAATTCGATTTGCGAATAATCAGCACATAGGAATTCATCATTTGCGGGAATAAAAGCTTTTCTAACCTTTCGTCCAATCTCATCCCGAGTAGGAATATTTTGTAAATTAGGTTCAGTTGAGGATAGCCTTCCCGTTCTAGTTAAAGTTTGTTTATAAATAGTATGTATTAATCTATCCTTGCCAATATAATTTTCTAATCCTTCTAGATATGTACTATTTAATTTATATAAATTACGATATTCTAAAATAGTTTCAATTATAGGATGGACCCCTAATAACTTTTCTAAAGTAGCAGCAGCAGTACTGTAATTTTTAGTTGCCGTCTTTCTTTTTGGGGTTAATCCTAAATGTTCAAAAAGAATTTCTCCTAATTGTTTTGGACTGCTAATATTAAATTCTTTGCCTGCATAATTATAGATTTTTTCCGCTAAAGTTTCAATTTTCACTTTAATTGATTCACTCATATCTCTTAAAATATTTACATCACATTTTATTCCATTTTTTTCCATGCGAGCTAAAACAGTGATAAGCGGCATTTCCATATCATTAAATAATTCATACATATCTTCGAATCTTAGTTTTTTTATTAATTCATCTCTAGTTTCATATATATATTTAGCTTTTAATGTTAAGCTTTCCGCAAGTAAATCATTATTTTTAATTATCTCTTCATAAAAAGGGCAAGTAATTCCTTCAATATTCATAATGTAAGCTAAATCTTCTTTAGTTTGAAAATTTAATAAATAAGTCGCGACCATATTATCAAAGATAGTTTTAGTATTAAAATCATCTAATAAAATAATATTCTTTTTTAAATCATAGGTATATTTAATTGCATCTTGATAAAATGCAAGAACATCTTTAATTAATTGAGGAGTTACATAAAAGCTATCTTTACCATTATATAATCCCATTCCTAAAATCTTACCCTTATGATAATTAACTGAATCACACTCAATGTAATAAGAAATTATCTCACTTTGAGTTAATTCTTTTAAATCTTTTAAGATTTTAAATTCGCTATTAGTAATATCTTGCTTTTTAGTTTCGATATTTTTCATTAGAGAATAGAATTCTAAGTCTCTATAAATTTCTTCTAATTCCGGAGTTGGACCTTCGTATTTCATATTTTCTAACTTTTCAGTTAAAGGAACTTCCTTATAAATAGTACATATTTCTTTACTAAAGAAAGCATTTTCTTTATCATTAATTAGTTTATCTTTAACACTTCCGGTAATTTTATCAATATTAGCATAAATATTTTCTAAGGATTCATATTCTCTTAATAATTTTAAAGCTGTTTTTTCCCCTATTCCTTTAACTCCCGGAACATTATCGGATGGATCTCCTGATAAAGCTTTTAAATCAATGATTCTAATTGGTTTTATTCCATATTCTTCTGCAAAGGTTTTTTCATTCATGCGAATATGTCCTTTTTGTTTTAAAAGTTTAACATCTGTTTCATTAGTAATTAATTGAAGTAAATCTTTATCAGACGATATTATTGTTGAATCAAATTCAGGATCTTCTTCGGTCATAGCCGTAATAGTGCCAATAATATCATCAGCTTCATAGTTTTCTGCCTCATAATATTTTATCCCCATTGCATCTAATAATTTACGAGCTTTGATTATTTGAGTTTTTAATTCATCAGGAGTCTCATTTCTTCCAGCTTTATAGTTTTGATATTTTTCATGACGAAAATTTTTCCCAATATCAAAAGCAACAGCCATATATTTCGGTTTTTCTTCTTCAATGATTTTATTTATCATTGTTGTAAAACCATATAAAGCATTTGTTACTTCACCTTTACTATTCTTCATAACTGAGCCTGCATAAATTGTTGCATAGTAACTCCTAAACATTAAATTATTGCCATCTACTAATATTAACTTTTTCACTATTACACCTTCTTGTATCTATTATAATACATTTATCACCTTTTATAAAAACTTATTTCTTACTTTCTGGTTAAAAAATAAAAAAAGTACAAATTCGTACTTTTAAGAAATTACTTTAAAGGGGTTAGTTTGAGTTCCATTCCCAGTGATTTTAGTATTTGCTAGTATGTTTATTACAAGGCGAGCTGTAGGCCAGATAGCATTTGAACTAAGTTCGCTCATATATCCGTTTGTTGGAACATGAAATATGACTTGCCCATTAGGTGAATAATATGGAGTCATTGTCCAATAAGCGAAGTTAGCGAACAAATAATTATAATAATTCCCAATAGTCGGACTCTGATTCCAAACTATTCCCGCAAATAGTACTTCATCTCCAGCTATAGTTGCTACTGGATAGATTAATGCTCCATTTCCTATTGTCGTATCACTTACTGTAAATCGGTCATTTTGTAATTCACACTTTAATGATGGTATTTTATTTATATGAATCCTTGTAACCCCTTTGAAGTTTGTATTACTTGTCCCCCCATATCCTATACCAGATCGGATCGATCTGTCATTACAAAATAAACTATCAGATAGCTGACTTGCATACTCAGTTCCGTTGATATTTAAAGCATACCAATTATCTATTGCTGTTTTTATATTACTATCCGATTCATTTCGCACGGCTTCTTCTCGGCTAGTTGATGCCACATTCTTTACTCCTCCGAACATATATCCCGCATGTTTAGCATCTGCTAAAGTGTTTATACTATATGAAGTTGTAAACGGAGCGGGGAAATTGGTATTTATTGCACAGTTATTTCCTGGACATGTCCCATTATATATTAATCGGATGCTTCCATCACCATTTATTCTAATGATTTTCCACTGAAAATTAGCAAATATTAAATTATTATTTAATTGCTCTTTGGCTCCGCGGTAATAATAACTTGTTCCATAATCATCTGCAGATGCGTACAATCCCGTATCACTTAAATTATAAGTATTTACTCCACTTGTGTTTTTAGTAGCATTTGTCATACTTGTCCCACTTACTTTATTTATTTGATATATTGTCGAGCAGCTACTATATTGCACATCACTATTACAGGTATAATATCCAAGATAATTTGTTCCATAACTTTTGCCGGTTTCATAATTCGTCAAATCATATCTCCCAGTTATCTCATTAAATACATACCCACTGCCAATTATTTTATTATTATTACTAGTTATTGTTGTTGTATATTCCGATTTTATTTCTCGGTAATTTAAAACTATGGGAGCAATTAAAGAAAAATTAGGATTCCCTTTTGCTTCAATTGCTACTTTACCTCCACCTTGTAACAATATTGCATCTTGTAACAAACTAGTGGAATACTCTCCAGTTATAAAAACTTTACTTCTAAATACTTTATTAAATCCTTGTTCTTTAGTAGTATTATAATCGACCCAACTTCTCAAATCATAACTTTTACTTTCATTTGCCTGTAATAAATCATTTGATAAAATATAATTTTTATTTTCAGATGTTGATGAAAGTCCTTTTATATATTCAGTCAAAACTCTATTATTGAATATTTTTTCGCCAAGATAATTTACTGAAGCTTGAACATATTTCGCATCTAAAGTTGAATCATTTAATACTTCTAAAGTTAGATTAACATTTACCGGTTTTGAACAATTATTTTTAACAGTAAAATTAAATGGCGTTTGATTCATTCCTTCTTCGGTCGGTGTTGGAATTGCATTTGTTAAATTTATTGTATTAGTCTGACTTGTTAAGCTTATTGAAAGGCATGTTAAAGTTGTAACTGAGTAAGTATCTTCTCCTACACTTTCTTTTTGTAAAAAAGCATAAGTTATTCCAGAGACTAAAGCAACAGCTAGAATTATACTGAAAATTAAATATTTTTTTATATCATTTAATGTTTTTATTTTCATATTAATCATTATACCATTCCATTTCTTTAATGAACAAGTATTAAAAATCCTGATTTTTAATCATCCTTATAAGGAAGTCTTTGATTATAACTACCAGATTTAAATCTTTTCTCGTAATTATAACTTTTTAAGTTTTTATCTTTTTTAATATCCGGCTGTTTAGGTTGTTTTTTTGTTGCGGTAATAATTCCAGCTATACATTTTTTTCTAGATGTTATGTTAGTCTTAGATTTTATTAAACAAAGATATTTATGTTCAGTAATATTCTCGACTTCTAATTCATCGACTAATGTTGGATCTTTAAAGAAAAAAGAATAATCCCCAGTCATTAATTTACTTGTAGGACTTTCAAGAGGAATTGCTTGCTTTTGCATTCTAGTTATTAACTTTTCATTCAAAGCATCATTATTTTCTCCCTTTAGATATTTAATTATTGCCTCGTCCAGATATGCCTCAGGAGTAAATAAAACAGTATCCCCTAATGATTTGAAAAATATATTGTCAAATTCTTTAGGTACTACTTTAAAGTATTCAAGATTATCTTCATTATAATAATTAACACTTGAATGAACAGTGAAATCAATCTTGGGATCAAAAACTTTAGCCCAAAAATCTCGATCTGACCAATTAAGATTTAAATCTCCTCTTTGTAAATTCATATTAGGTATATCATCAAAACGATATGTTACAATTACTAAATTTCTTAAATAATAAATATTGATATCTTTATTATACGAAACAATAATGCACTGATTTTCACGATAATATTCTACCATCTTTTCATGTAATAATTTTTGAAAAAAATATTCCGCTGAGCTAAAAGTTTTTACATAATTGAAATTTTCGGGAGAATAATTTTCTTCCTTAAGAAATTCGAGTTTTTTTAACTCACTCCTAAAACAGCTGGGATTTCTATAAATTGATAAAGTATGAAATTTTTTCGAAAGAATTTCGGTTAATTCTTCTTTCTTATCTCCGTTTAATAGTTTGGGATCTATTCCGCAGTTTCGACAATAATTAATAATTTCTTGATATTTTTTTAGGACTAAATAGCTTTTTCTTTCTTCCACAAGAAAAAATAATTCATTGACTAAATCTCCTACTTTATTTAAGAATTCAACTATTCCACTTTGAGGATTCTTTATTTCAATAATCTTTTTCCTAAAATCTTCATTTTCAAGAAAGGTTTTAATTAGCAGACTATTTAATTCATCGTTTTTATGACAGTGATGTCTAATTACATTATAAATTAAAGCCTTTAAAATTTTATCGTCAGTTATATTTAATTGTTCCAAATCTGACTCTAATGCGGATAATATTTTTAAAGATTCATAAACTTCTCCCACACTAAAATGCCCATACATTTCGTTAGCGTTTTCTTTTATAATATCAATTGTCAAGTTTTTAGTTGTTTCTGATAAACTTGATTCTAAAATTATTTTTAATATAACCGTATCAAAAAACATTGAATTTTTTAGCATATATCATCACTTCTTTATTTTAACATAAAAAAAAGTTAATTAAAACTTAATTAAACCTTTTTCTATTTCTTCAAGTGCTCTGCCTAAATTCTTTTTACAATGATACTCAGTTTCTTGCATTTGATAATGATGAGTCTCTTGCATCTGTTTGCTTCGCATTGATGCAATATGAACCAAATTATACTTAGAATCAACTGTATTTAAAATTTTATCAATTGAAGGATAAATCATTTTTTATTCACTCTCCTACAATATTAATATACTATAGGTTACCTTTTTTATACACTTTCTATCGTAAAATTTACATTTTATTTACAGCAAGGATTGCTATCATACACATTACATACAACATTTTCTTCACTACAAGTATAACATGGAGTGAATGAATGATAATAAATATGATGGTTGATAATTCTTGTATGAATTGGTTGAATGTGAGGAACATGATGATTTATATCACGATTAACTACATTTTCACAAGGACATTCATAGATTGGATCACATTCCATTC
>CAZFQF010000012.1:0-15114 GCA_964520725.1 uncultured Muribaculaceae bacterium
TAAAATTTGACATTATTTCTTCTTTTGCTTTTGATTTGAGCTTTCCATGGAGGATTTCCATTGGAACTTTCTTATTAAAAGCTAAATTTAATTTTTTATATATTGATTCTACATTTTCAAGAGATAGCTCTTCGTTTTCATCAACTAATGGAACAATCACATATATTTGATGTCCTTTTTTAAGCTCATCTAACATTTCATTAAGAACATATTTAATATCTTTTTCTTTTACTAGCTTAGTAAAAACTTCCTTATTATTTAAAGGCTTAGTTTTAATTTGAGAAATATCAGTGTCTCCATACAGGGTTAATGCAATAGTTCTTGGAATAGGAGTTGCACTCATATAAAGGACATCTACTTTTGAACCTTTTTCTTGTAAGTTTTTTCTTTGATTTACTCCAAATCGATGTTGCTCATCGGTTATAACTAATCCCAAATTATTAAAAGTTACATCTTCACTTAAAATAGAGTGAGTTCCGATTATTATATTAATTTTATTATTTACTAAATCTTTTAATATTTCTTTCTTTTCTTTAACTTTTACTGAACTTGTTAGAAGGGCGGCTTTTATTCCTGTTTCTAAAAATAAGTTTAAAAAGTTTTTATAGTGTTGATTAGCAAGTATTTCTGTTGGAACCATGATGGCCCCTTGATATCCGGCTAAATAATTAGCATATAAAGAAAGAAACGCTACGATTGTTTTTCCACTGCCAACGTCTCCGATTAGTAATCGATTCATTCTTTTGGTCGAATTAAAATCTTTAATTATTTCTTCTACTGATTTTTCTTGATCGGTGGTTAATTTAAAGCTTAATTGGTTAATAAAACCTTTTAATTTTTCTATATTAAAGTTTTTTATATTTGCTTTATCTTCTGTTTGTTTCTGCTTTTTTAAGTAATTTATTTTCAGCATATAAGAAAATAATTCTTCATAAACAAGTAAAATACGAGCCTTTTTAATATCTAATAATGTGGTTGGTTTATGAATAAGATTTAAAGCAGATTCTTTGTTAGTAAATTTATACTTTTTCATCAAATAATCAGGAATATAACAAATTATATTATCTTCTTTTAATAAAGCTTGGTGAATTAATTTAATAAAGTTTTGTCTTTTAATATTATTTGTTAAATGATATACTGGCTCAAGTTCTTCTTTTAAAATCGGTTTTAGTTTAATATCACTTGCAGTAAATAAATTTTTTAATTTATTATACTTTCCAATTATAGTTATTGTTTCTCCAACTTTTAAATGAGCTGCTAAAAAGATGCGATTAAATATTATCACATTAATTAATTCACTACCTGTATTAAAAGTAAAGCTAAGTTTATTTAAATTTCTCTTAATATACATTCTTTTAGGAGCGCTCGCAATAATTCCCGTGATTACTATCTCTTTGTTTTCTACATAATTATTTAAATTTTCTGGTTTATAATAATTATATCGATAAGGAAAATAATTTAAGAGTTCACTTATATTTGTGATATTTAGACGCTTTAATTCTTCAATTGTTTTAGGTCCGATATTTTTTAATTCTTCTAACACTTGCTTACCTCCCAAAAGTTTATCTTTTTTTCAAAAAAGTGTTGACAAAAGCTATCTTTTACTATAGTATATAAAGCACCAATTCACTTAAGGCGAATTGGTGCTAGTATCACACTAGCCAACCCCTTTTTATTCTTTGTAGGCGACCTCAGGGGGCGCCTACATTTTTTATTTATTGGCTAAATTTTTATAATATTCATATCTTTTTATAGCAGCAGTCTTATTTATTTCAAATAATTCTTCTGCTATTTTTTTCTCTTTAATTTCTAAAGATTTGTATCTGACTTCATTTAATAAAAATTCATTATATTTTTCAAAGTTTGGAGTTTTAGAATCAAGATATAATTCGTTGTTTTTATATCTCATTAATAATAAGTATCCAGATTCAACTGCTAACTTTTGTTCATCAACGGCATTAATTAACCCGCCTTTTATTCCGTGTTCTATGCACGGAGAATAAGCTATTATTATTGATGGACCATTATGTTCTTCTGCTTCTTTAAAAACTTTTAAACTTTGCATCATATTGGCACCTAAACTTATTTGCGCCACATACACATCAGGATAACTCATCGCAATCTTAAATAAATCTTTTTTATAAGTTCTTTTTCCCATATTAGCAAATTCTGCTACTGCTCCTAAATTACTTGCTTTACTTGCTTGCCCCCCAGTATTAGAATATACTTCGGTATCAAGAATTAAAATATTAACATTTTTACCACTAGATAAAACATGGTCAAGACCTCCAAAACCAATATCATAGGCCCAACCATCACCACCGATTGTCCAAACACTTTTTGGCGTTAAATATGAAATTAAATCTTCTGGTAGATATTTAATTGATTCGGTTTG
The DNA here is from genome assembly GCA_964520725.1 of uncultured Muribaculaceae bacterium. Lineage (GTDB taxonomy): Bacteria > Bacillota_I > Bacilli_A > RF39 > UBA660 > DUUS01. The sequence goes on from CAZFQF010000012.1 coordinate 2,396, forward strand.
TAATTCTTTACATTTTTCAAAATCGTTTTTGTTATCTTGCCATTTTTGATAAAATTCTAATTTATTTTTTTCGTTATTAGATGTTAAAATTTTAGCAATTCTTTCTTGCATTTTATTATAAGTTTCTAATATGCCCAAACCAAACTCTGCGTTGTCTTCAAATAAACTATTAGCCCAAGAAACTTTATATGGAGTTGAGGGACAAGACGCACCATAAATACTGGAGCAACCTGTAGCATTTGCAATTACTAATTTCTCCCCTACTGTTCTTGTTAACAGACTTAAATACGGGGTTTCGCCACATCCAGCACATGCACCGCTAAATTCAAATAAACTTTTTTTAAATTCTATTCCTCTAATTGTTGTAGTTGGGAAGTTAGGATTAGTATAATTATTAAATAAATCATCGGCTATTTCTTGTTTCTTTTCATCATACTCTCCGTAACTTAAACATTTACCAGGACAATTTTTAATGCATACTCCACACCCAGTACAATCTGCCTCACTAACTGAAATTATAAAATCTTTATCCTTGTCTATCGAATTTTTACATTCATTTGCATATTTATTTCCTTTATTTAATGAAAACTGGCGAATAACTGAGTGAGGACAAAGCAAAGAACAAAAGCCACATTCAATACAAGTTTTAGGATTCCACTTTGAAACTAAATGGCTCATTTTGCTTTTTTCACAAGCACTAGTTCCTCCTGGTAAAGTTCCATCTGTATATTTAATAAGCTCTCCTACAGTTAAGTTATTTCCTTCTCTAGAATTAATAAGATCAAAAACATCATTACTTTTATTTTTATCATATGTTTTTTCGGTGTTTATTTTTACTGATTTAAGTTTATCTTTACTTTCTTTTAAACTATTAATATTGGCATTTATTATATCTGCCCCTTTAGTTTTAAACCTTTTTTTAATAGATTCAGTTAATATTTTTTCATAATATGGATAATCCATTAACTTAAAAATACTTGCTTCTATTATTAAACTTATTTTTCCTCCGATATTATTTCGAGCCGCAATATCTTCGGCATCTATTATATAAACACTTATATTTTTTTCATTAATTATTTTTTTTACTTCATTAGATAAAAACAAATTCAAGTCTGTTTCTTTCTTAGCTGTATTAATTAAAAGGGTTCCATTTTTTTTAATATTAGAAATAATATCGAATTTAGGAAAATACTCATCTTTAGATACGACTATTAATTCTGGTGACATTGGATAATAAGGAGCTTCGATTAATTTATCACTAACTCTTAAATGAGATATTGTAACTCCTCCACTTTTTTTTGAATCATATTCAAAATATCCTTGAACATAACTTTCTTGGCCAATTATTTGTAACATATCTTTACTAGCACTAACTAGTCCATCCGAGCCAAAACCAAAAATTTTAAATTCGCTAAACTCAGCACTTGATTTATATTCATAATTTTTTAAATTAGTATTAGTGACATCATCTATAATTCCAATTGTAAAGTTATTTTTAGGTTCTTTATCTAACATCATAAAAATGTTATAAATATCATTAGGGGTAGTATTTTTACTTGATAAACCATATCTTCCCCCATAAACCCTTATATCTTTTTCATTTAAAGCTGATAACACATCTAAGTAAAGAGGTTCTCCTGTACTACCATGTTCTTTGGTTCTATCTAGAACGGCAATATTTTCAGCTGATTCTGGAATAACTTTAAGTAAATGTTTTTGGCTAAATGGGCGATATAAGTGAACTTCAACAAAGCCATAAATATTATTTGTTTTATTTAAATTATTGACAACTTCTTTAATAGTATCACAAACTGAGCCCATTGCTACTATTACATGTTTTGCCACGTTACTTCCATAATAATTAAATAAGCTGTAATCACTTTTTATAATTTTATTTAATTTATTCATATTGTTTTCAACAATATCTGGAATTTGATTATAAAATTTATTTTTACTTTCCATTAATTGAAAATAAATATCTTCATTTTGAGCGGTTCCTTTAGTTATACTTTTACCTGAATTAATTGCTCTATTTCTAAACTCTTTTATTTTTTCATTGTTTACTAAAGATTTTATAGTATTTTTGTCAATTTCTTTAACAATATTTAATTCGTGGCTTGTTCTAAAACCATCAAAAAAATGAAGAAAAGGAATACTAGATTCAATAGCAGATAAATGGGCTATTAAGGCTAAGTTATAAGCATCTTGAACATTAGTCGATGCTAGCATAGAAAAACCCGTAGATCTTGTTGCATAAATATCTTGATGATCTCCAAAAATACTTAAAGCATGAGTCGCTAAACTTCTGCTTGCTACATGTATAACGCCAGGCAGCATTTCCCCGGCCATTTTATACATATTTGGAATCATTAATAGTAATCCTTGACTTGAGGTAAAAGTAGTTCCTAACGCCCCCGAAATTAATGATCCATGAAGTGCGCCAGCTGCTCCTGCTTCACTTTGCATTTGAACAATTTTTACATTATCATTAAATATATTTTTTTCTCCTTGGTTACTAAGTAAGTCAATTTGACTTGCCATTGGACTGGAAGGAGTTATCGGATAAATAAAACTAATATCACTAAAATTATAAGCCATATTAGCACAAGCAGTGCCTCCATCTACTATTTTCATAATTTCACATTCTTTCTATTTTAATTATATTATAAACAGTTTCTTTAAGCAAATAAAAAAGCAAGACTATGCTCGCTCAAAAATAATAGTATCGCTATTTTCATATTCTAAAATAGAATGACTGGTTATTTCAAAAATTTTTTCTTTAACTTCCTCAAGATTATCACTATTTCCGATTAAAAGACATTTCTTATTTTTTAAATATTTTTTTAAATCTTTATTATCAGTTATTTCTAATGTTTTCTGATTAAAAGGCAAACTGATCAAATTCCCCCAAATAATTATTTCATTTTTTTCTTTAATGCATTCTTCTTCATAAACTATTTTATAGTTAATATTAGCAATTTCATTAAAAACATATTTAAAACAAAATAGTTCGGCAGGATTTAAAGCTTTGCTAATAAGAAAAATTATTTTAGTTTTAAATAAGTTTGTATTAATTTTATATTTGGAAAAGATTTTATTTAGTTCTTTAATAGCTTTTTCAGTATTATAAATTTTATTATTCTTTATTATATTATTAGAAATTTTTTCTTTGATAAATTCTTTTGTTTTTTTATTGTAAATATAAATATTAAAATCAGTAAGTTTTATAGTATATATGTTAATCACGTCCTTAATAGTTTATATTTTCTTTTAGTCACTTCTCCACCCCGAATATGTCTAGTCTGTAAGTGTTCATTCATCACTTGTTGTACTCGTTTAAATAAACTAAGATTTATCGGCTTTAATCTTTCTGTCATATCTTTATGAATTGTGCTTTTACCCACTTTAAACTCTGTTGCAGTTTGTCTTATTGTCGCATTATTATTAATAATAAATAATGCTTCTTTTATTATTCTTTTTTTTATTTTAAACACCCCTAATAAATTATATATATTAGGGGCGATTTTTAAACTAAATCTTTTGGATTCATTTGATAAAAACTTTCAGGGTTAATATTTACACCGTTATAAACAACTTCAAATAATAACATATTTTCACTATCAGTTTTTATTTTGTTAGCACCACTTGTTCCGATTTTATCTCCTTGTTTTAGAACATCTCCAACAATAACATTTACTTCATTTAAACTTTGGTAAACAGTTGATAAGTTATTTGAATGCTTAATTGTTACTACATTGCCAATAATATCATCGACTGTAATATCTTCAACAGTTCCATCTAAAACAGTATAAATATCAAATGGATTCTCACTTGTGTAAAGTACTCCAGTGTTAGGCATGTATGTATTTTCATATAGAATTAAAGCATTTTCTTGAATTTTAGGATCAGCTTCTTTATCGTAAAATCCTTTGCTAACACTTGCCTCTTCTGATTTAAATGGTTTTGAAATACTTGTATTAGTATAATTCATAACTGGTACTTCTCCATCTTTAATAACACCTCTTAAAACATATGATAAATTATCATAAGAGAAATTTGATGCTTTTAATGTTTTTCCGACTAAAAATAGGCTTGCTACTATCGCTCCTACTGAAACAAGATAAACACATATTACTACCCAAGATTTTAATTTATATTTTCTTCCCACTTTAACACCTTCCTACTTAAAGTGTGAGCAACAATTTAAATTTTATACTATATTTTAGTGATTTTTACATCATTATAATAATGATTTAATATTTCTGAATAAATGTATCCATCTTTTGCCATTCCATTGGCACCATATTGACTCATTCCAACTCCATGACCATATCCTTTTGTAGTAATAATGTAGTTATTATTCTCTTTTTTTATTTCGAAATCTGTCGACCTTAATGAAAGTAATTTTCTAATTTCTACTCCTGTAAAAGAAATATTATTTATTTCGATATTAACTACCCTATTGGTTTCATTTCGATTAATTTTACCAATTGTTAAAACTTTCTCTTTTAAATTTAATTTTTCTAAAATCTCGCTTTCACTCTTTGTAACTTGAACCGTAAAATTTTTAATATTATTATTATCCCACTTTGATTCTTGACTATCAATTAAGTTCTCTCCAAAAACCGCCTCGGAATTTTCAGTATAACCATTGCTCATTGCAAAATAGTAAGCTTTTAAAATTTTATTATTCCTTTTTAAAACTAGATTTTCTGTTGCATATACACATTTCTTAATTTTTTCATAATATTTTCGGTAATCGTCTTGCCATTTTTCTTGCATTTCTTCTTTAGTTAAAAAAACTTGTTCGTTTATAGTAGAACTAATTTGAATTTCTTTTTCTACTCTTTTACTTAAGGCATAACTTCTTGAAGCTATAGCTTGAGCTTTGAGCGTTTCTTCTTCAAATAAAGCTGGCATTTCCCCTGCTACTACCCCAATAATATACTCTTCTAATTCTAACTTGAGATTTTTGTCAATTACATTGACGATGATTGGTTCTTCTTTTATAATTTCTTGTTGTTCATTACCAAAAAAATTAGCCTTGTATTTTACTACAAAACTAATGATACTTATTGGTAATAGAAACAATATTAAATATATAAGTTTTTTGATATTGCTTGCCTCCTCAAACTATTTTACTAATTCTAAAAAATTCTATGATAAAACTCCCTAATAAATACCCCATTATTAATCCTAATATTATTACAAATATTTTTGCTTCTAATTTATAATTTTTTTTAAAAAAATTGTTAAAATTTACTCCTGATAAAGCAAAAACACTAATTAAAACTGATAATGAATATATTATTACTTTATACATTATATTCGCCTAATTCAAATTTAGAAATTTTATTTATTCTTCTAATATGGCGTTCATCATTTGCAAAGTCTGTATTAAGAAAGACTTCAATTATTTTAAATATGTCATTTATATTATTTTGAATTCCAATAGCAAGCACATTAGCATTATTATGTTCTTTACTCAATGTTGCCTCGTTAACATTAGAGACGTGAGCACATCTTACTCCTTCAACTTTGTTAGCAGCAATTGACATCCCGATGCCAGTTCCACACAACAATATTCCTAAATCTGCGTTACCTGATGCTACAGCATTTCCAACATGAAACGCAAAATCGGGATAATCATCTAAAGGATTATTTTCTGGGCTTAAATCTAACATTTCATAATTTTTGCTTTCTAAATATTTTTTAATCTCATTTTTTATGCTTTCACCATTATGATCGGTAGCTATAGCTATTTTCATCTTTATCACCATTATAAGTTTAACATTTTAAATAAATTTTAGCAATTAAAAAACTAGTAAAATACTAGCTTGCAATTTTATATTTCTTATTGAATTTTTCTACTGCACCAGTTGCCTTGTGTGCTCCTGCTTTATTAGTGTAAAATGGATGACATTTACTACAAGATTCCATATGATGCTCAGCTTTATTAGATAAAGTTTCAAATGAAGCCCCACATGCACATTTAATAACACATTTTTGAATTTCTGGATGAATCCCTTTTTTCATATTTTTTCTCCTTCCGCCATAGCAATTCTTGTTAGCTATAGAAATTTGTACTGATTTATTATAACATATTTTTTTTAATTTACAACCTTATTCTTTATCATCTATTATTTTTATATTCCCGCCGACACTTGAAAGTTTTTCAACAATTTTTTCATATCCTCTTAAAATATGTTCAATATTAGAAATTTCTGTAGTTCCTTTAGCTATCATTCCCGCTACTAACAATGATGCTCCCGCTCTTAAATCGGTCGCAACTACTTTTCTGCCAATTAGTTGAGTGGGTCCTTGAATAATTGCGCTTTTATCAAATAATTTAATTTTTGCCCCCATTGAATTTAAATGTTTAATATGACGCATTCTATTTTCATAAATGGTTTCTTCAAATAATGACTCTCCTTCACACTGAGTAAGAAGTGCGCTCATTGGCTGCCCTAAATCAGTCGGGAATCCTGGATATATTAAAGTTTTTACATTGACAGCTTTTAACTTTTTAACTTTGTTCACAGTAATAGTGGATTTATTAATATCAAAATCACAACCTATCTCTTTTAACTTTGTTAATACTGAACCTAAATGTTCTTTAATTATTCCTTCTATTACTAAATCTTTTCCTAATAAAGATCCAATCATTAAATAAGTTCCAGTTTCAATTCGATCGGGAATCACTTCTACTATTCCGTCTCCTAATTTTTCAACACCTTCAATTGTTATTTCTCCGGTTCCAACTCCATAAACTTTAGCTCCCATTGAATTTAAAAAGGAGGCTACATTGACTATCTCTGGCTCTCGAGCAGCATTAAATATTCTTGTTATTCCTTTAGCTTTTGTAGCAGCTAACATAAGGTTTATAGTTGCACCAACACTAGCAAAATCTAAAAAAATATCATTTCCAATTAATTTCTTAGTATCTATAGTATATTTATTATCAACTATTTTTGTAATTGCACCTAATTTTTCAAACCCCTTAATATGTAAGTCAATTGGTCTTGCTCCTATCGAACAACCTCCTGGATAAGAAATTTCTGAATGTTTATATTTTGCAAGTAAAGAGCCCATAAAATAATAAGATGCTCTTAGTTTGGTCGCATATTCTTCAGGAATCTCTGCGTTTTTTGCATTAGTATTATCAATTATTAAAGTTTCATTTTGAAAAGATACTTTAGCTCCTAGAATTCCGAGCATTTCTATTAATTTATGTACATCGCTGATATCAGGAACATTGGATATCGTACATATTCCGTCACTTAATATAGCTGCGGGAATTAAAGCAACTACACTATTTTTTGCTCCGCCAATTTTTATCTTCCCGCGAAGTTCTTTTTGACCCTCTATTATTAACTTTTTCATTTTTATCAATCCTTTTATATAAGCTCTCTAATTTTAATATATATTTTATTAAATTATTTGTCAAACATTTAAAAGAAAATGTTCTATTAGGTTTACAATTGCTAGTATAAATAAAATTATTGCTCCAAATAGATGAGCTTTTTTTTTGAGGATTTTGACAGCATATTCTCCTAAAAGTAATCCAATATATGAAATTGTTCCACTTAACAAAAAAAATATTAAACCTGAAAGAAAAATTTTGTTTGTGTATGCTTCCAGTACCAAACCAATAGAAAAACTATCAACACTAACACTAAATGCCAATAAAAATAAACTAATAAGATTAAATTTTAAGATTTTACTTTTTTCGTTTTTATCTAACAACATAATTATTCCAATTACTACTAATATTAATAACATCAAGATATTGATATCTATTTCAATATGATTAATTATTCTACCGCCAATATTATTTCCTGCTAATGGCATTATTAAATGCATAATTGCAATCATTAAACAAAATTTTAGCTTTTTTAAATCATTTAACTTAGTTGTGCCGATGCTTACTGCGATGGAAAATGCATCCATACTTAAGGCTACTCCAATTAAAAATATACTTAACATAAATCCCTCTCTTAAGTATATTATTTAAACCTCTCAATTATTCTATTAACAAAGAATTGATATTCGACATCACCAGTATTTTCATTATCTTCTAGTAAACATAAGGGTGGAAATAAAACACACCACCAATTTTCACCCTGACCTTTTCCTAAAGTTATAATTAATGAATCATAATTTCCTTCTGAATATACTACTCCTTTAAAAACTTTTTTAGGAAAATAATTTAAACCAAAGTCGATAGTATATTTTAAATTTAAAGGTTGGGTTACAGAGTCTACTATTTCATGAATAGATTCTAAGTTATCTTTGATAATCTTCTTAGTATCATCTAAACTCTTTACATCTTTTAATAAATCAAATAATTTTTCTTCTACTTGATTTTTTACTTTTTGTTTTGTTTTATAATCAGCCAGTTTATTGCTATTAGAAATTACTCTAAATCTTAAGGAATTATCAGGGATAACTACAATATCTTCAACACTTGCTTTTTTATAAACAGAAAATGCAACTATAATTAATAAAACAATTAAAAACTTTTTCAAAATAAAACACTACCTTTCTACACTAATAATGGGTAATGTTTGTTTTTTTTATTCACTATATATAAATAAAAAGCGGTCTTTCCCAGGTAAATCTTTCTCAATAACTATTTTATCTGTCGGAAAATATTTTTTTGCCATACTTTTAAGTTCTTTTCCTTGAGTTTCTTCAATTTCTAAAGCAATTAAATGTTTTGGATTCAAACATTTTAATGCTACCTCGAATATTTTTTCATAAAAGTTATTACCTGTTTCATCAGCATATAAAGCTATTTTAGGTTCGTAATCAGTCTTAGGATCGATTTTTTCTCCCATTTTAATATATGGAGGATTACTAATTAAAATATCGTATTTATTTAACAAATTAAATTTAAATAAATTTTTAATAATAAAATTTATTTTAACTTTATTACTTTTAGCATTCTTTTTAGCTAATTTTAGAGCTTCGGAACTAATATCCATTGCTGTTATCTCTAAAGAATCTATTTCGTTTTTCAAAGCGATACTAATACATCCCGAGCCTGTTCCAATTTCTAATACTGATGATTTTTTTAATTTTAATTTTTCAATATATGATAAAGTTTTTTCAACTAAAGTTTCGGTTTCAAATCTTGGAATTAAAACATTTTTATTAACTTCAATTTTATTATCAAAAAAGTCTACATAACCTATCAAATATTGGATAGGATAATTTTGTTTAATTTTTTTGATAACATTTTCCATATTAGAATATTTTGATTGCAAAAGTTTCCAATCGCAAGAACTTATATTATCTGGTCTCTTCATTTTGATATTCCAGTTTTCTTCTTTGATCTTCTGTTATTAACGCCTCAATGATTGGTTCAATATTACCTTCCATTACTCGATCTAACTCCATTAAGCTAAAATTTATCCTGTGATCAGTAACTCTGTTTTGAGGATAGTTATATGTTCTTATTTTTTCTGAACGATCTCCAGTACCTACTTTACTTTTTCTAGTTAAATCATTAGCATTTTCTTGAGCTTGAATTAAACTATCCTGAATTTTTGCTTTTAAAACTTTCATTGCTCTTTCTTTATTTTTGATTTGGCTTCTTTCGTTTTGGCAAGTTACTACTATACCTGTTGGGATATGAGTCAGTCTTACGGCTGAATCTGTAGTATTTACTCCCTGTCCACCTTTACCGCTACTTCGATAAACATCTACTCTTATATCTTCTGGTTTTACTTCAATATCAAGATCTTCTACTTCGGGCATTACAACAACTGTTGCAGTTGAAGTATGTATTCTGCCTTGAGTTTCAGTTTCAGGAACTCTTTGAACACGGTGAGCCCCACTTTCAAATTTTAATTTAGAATAAACATTATTACCGCTTACAGAAAACTCAATTTGAGTAAATCCTCCACTTGTTCCTTCTAAAGCATTACTAACTTCAATTTTCCAATTGTTTTCTTCAGCATATTTAGAATACATTCTAAATAAATCCCCCGCAAAAATGTTAGCTTCATCTCCGCCAGCTGCTCCTCTGATTTCCATAATAATATCTTTACCGTCATTTTCATCTTTAGGAATTAATAAAATTTCTAATTCTTCTTTGATTTTTTCGATTTTATTTTCTAATTCTCCTAGTTCAGACTTAGCAATTTCTCCCATTTCTGGATCATTAACTAATTCTTTTAGTCCAGCTATTTCGTTTAAAACATTTTTATATTCTCGATATTTTAAAACGCTATCTTCTAAATTACTTAATTCTTTATTTAATTTCTTTTGTTTATTAAAATCACTTAAAACATCAGAACTAATAAGTTCCAAATTTATTTCATTATATCTTTTCTCTGTTATTTCTAATCTTTCTATCATAGCTATTTCTTCCTCTCTTTTTTAGATAAATAAAGAGCTCAGCTATAATATTTCATTTTCATCTGTATCAGCTAAGATAACTAAATCTTCTAAACCATCATCTGTATCATCATCTTCGACAGTATCTTCATCATAATTTATTTCTGAATCATCTTCTTCAATTTCATCGTCAGTTTCTTCAATTTCGATTTCTTCGTCATCATCATCTTCTAAATCATGTAAAACTACTTTTGCGCTATGATTTAGTTTAAGATCCCAAAAACCATCTTCTAACATAATAAATCTTTTATCAGTTAAAAGTAATTCAAAAAAATCTCCTATCCCATTTGTAAATTCTTCTTCAGGTAATTCCATAGCAACAATTACTTTTTTAAATAAATCTTGAATTTTAGTTTTCTTTTTTGAAGATTCTAATACTAAGTATGCTACATCATCATAAGACATTGTATCTTTTTCTTCTTGAGTTAATTTTATTTTCATTTTTGTTTCCTCCTAATTTTTGTATTATATACATATTTAATATATACAACTTACTTCTTTTTAGTCACGTATAATTTTATCATACTATATTATAATGTCAATAAAAATATTCACCTTTTTACACAGTAATTTTAATTATATTTTCGACATCAATTTCACTTAATAATTGATATTTAAAGATCCAATTATTACTATACTTTTGATAGTTCATGTAAACTACTTCTATTGGAAAAGATAAATTATCTGAAATAAGATTAATAACACAACTTTTATTTAGAAAATCTAGAATAATGTTATAATCTTTTTCTTTTTTTATAATTGTTATCTTATCTTGGTCAAATTCAATCTTTTCGACGTTTATTTTCTCTTCTTTTTCATTTTTTAAAAAAATTATTTCTTTCATATTAAATCACTAATGATATATTAGCATAATTCTTTAAGTTTATACCATAATAAAAAGGATGAATTATGAAATATTTAAAATTTTTTATGAAACTTGGAATTTTCTTTTTTATTTGTGCGACTGTAACAATGTTAGGTCTTTATTTATATTCATATTTTTCGCCAAAAATAACTTTGAATACTGCTAATGCTATTAATATATATGATAGTAAAAATAGTATTGTCTATCAAGGTAGTGGAAATCAAGAATGGGCAAAACTAAATGAAATTTCAGATTATGTTAAAACCGCAATTATTAGTGTTGAAGATAAAAACTTTTATAAGCATAATGGTTTTGATTACCCACGAATTATTAAGACTTTCTTTACTAATATTAAAGAAAAAAAAATTACAGCCGGAGCTTCAACTATTTCAATGCAATATGTAAAAAATATGTATTTAGATTTTGGGCAAAACTGGGATCGAAAAATTGAAGAAGCTTTTTTAACAATGAATTTAGAAGTTCATTATTCGAAAGAAGAAATCTTAGAAGGTTATTTAAATACAATTAATTATGGCCGAGGTAATTTTGGAATAGAAAACGCTAGTCAGTATTATTTTAATAAGAAAAGTAGCGATTTAACTTTAGAAGAAGCTATTATTTTAGTTGGAATCCCTAGAAACCCTGAAAATTATAATCCTGTAAGTAATTATGACTTATCAATTAAAAGAGCTCAAAACGTGGCTAAAAGTATGATTAAAAACGGTTATATTACTCAAGATGATTATGATAAGTTATTTCAAAATAAATTAGAAGTTTATGGTAAAAAGGAAACTTCTAATCTTCAAACTTTTATGTATTATCATGATGCAGTAATTGATGAGTTAAATAGTATTTCAACTATTCCTAAATCGCTTATTAAATCAGGGGGATTAAAAGTATTTACTACTTTTGATAAAGAAACTCAGGAAAAGATGGAAGAATCAATTTTAAATAATATGACAGATAATGACGTAGAAATGGCAAGTATTGTAGTTAAGCCTGAAACTGGAGGAGTAATGGCTTTAACAGGTGGGGTTAATTATAATAAAAGTCAATATAATCGAGCTTTACAAGCTCAAAGGCAAGTTGGTTCAACAATTAAACCTTTTTTGTATTATGCTGCTTTACAAAATAACATGACTTCAGTTTCAACTTTTAAAAGCGAAGTAACTAGCTTTGTTTTTGCCGATAATCAGACATATAATCCAACAAATTACGGAAATTCTTATGGAAATAAAAATATAACTATGGCAGCTGCACTTGCTTACTCGGATAATATTTTCGCAGTTAAAACTCATTTATTTTTAGGTGAAAAAATATTAGTTGATACTTTAAAATTAGCTGGACTCAAAAAAAGCATTGAAGCTAACCCTTCTCTAGCTTTAGGTGCCACAGAAATAAGTATGATAGATTATGCAACAGCATATAATACTTTAGCTAATAATGGTAT
>CAZFQF010000013.1:0-6768 GCA_964520725.1 uncultured Muribaculaceae bacterium
AGGGGTTAAACTCTTTAGTTTTTCCACAGTTTCTAAACTGACATTACTAGAGATATTACTTATTATTCTTAAATCTTCAGGATGAAACATCCTAAAAGATATAAAATTAGAACATTGTGATAATGCTGTATTAGATAATTCACTAGGTCTTTGCGTAATTAATCCTAAAAGCACTCCATATTTTCTTCCTTCTTTAGTGATTCGATCAAAAATATTATATCCCAGTATTTCTAAATCATTATCATTTTGCACATACCTATGAGCTTCTTCTAAGATAATATGAATTGGATAACTTGCTCTTTTTTCTAAATCAGTCGTAAAATCAAAAAACATTTTAGTATAAATTTTAGTTAAAATTTTGGCAAATCTCTCATCAATATAATTTAAATTCATATTGATAATCTGTCTTTTATCATTTCCAGATCCAAATAATTTTTTAATATATGTATCTTTACTAATTCTTTCAGTTCCAGGGTTAAAGAATTGTTTATTTGGACTATTAATAATTTGTTGTAATCTCACCTTTAACTGATTTAATTCATCATAAACTTTTTCACTTTTTAAAACACCTTCACTTATTAAAGCAAATTCAAAAGCATAGTATAAATCATCAAGTGAATAAACAAGAGTAGCATCTGTTTTTACGGTACTTAAATCTAGTTTACGATATTTACTTAAGAAATCAACCACAAACTGAACGGCATTCATTTTTCCTTGCTGGTCAATATTTAAACATTGTCTGATTGTTCTTGAATAACCAGGCTGAACAATTTGAGTGTCTAAATTCAAAGTTGCCGTATTATAATTTGTTAAAACTGCTATTATCTGATCTCTAATTTGCGTCGAAGTTCGGCCCGAAGATAATATATCTAATAAGGCTGAGGCAATAATATCATTTTTATAAGTTTGCATAGTTTGGTCTGGACTTTTAAAAATATAAACTAGCTTTATTGCTTTTTCGATAATCGGTAATTGGCTTGGAGTTGTTGCACTTAATAATAGTGCTAAATCATCAACTTCTAAAAAATAAATGGGAATATTTAATATATCTCCTTCGCTTAAATCTAATTTAGTTGTATAATTTTTATAACCCATTCCTGGTAATCTATTAATATCATTAAAAGCACTATTGTATTCTCCATAGACATCAAATAAAATTATGTGAGCGTTATGCGGAAGTTTTTCATCATTATGATAAAAAATGTTTTGCATAATTCTTGCAATCCCACAAGATTTTCCCGAACCAGTATTACCAATAATAGCAAAATGGTTTGAAAAAAAGGCATTGATATCAGCACAAACATTATATCCTTCATAAGTATTAGATTTACCAATTAATAAATTGTTTTTATCACTAATATCTTGATTTCCTAAAAAAAGTTCAACTTCACTTTTATAAACTAATCGAGGAATAGAATTAAAATTAGGTTTTTTTAAAACACCAGAATAAAATTCTTCGTTTTTAATTTCTCCTACGAGTAAAATTTCTATCTCATGCTCTTTAATTCCGACAATTTCTCCGACAATTTTACGGTCTGATTCCGGAAAAACAATATGGTAATTAATATAATTAGCTTCCATCTTATCAGCCGTATTTTCTAAAATTACGGTATTTTCTACAATACTTTTAATTTTACCAAACATATTATCACTCTACTTTGATTATATTTTAGCATATTTAATCAAATAAAAAAAGAGGCTTATCCTCTTTTTGATTATATAAAAACTGCTCCAAGAATTATTGCTAATAAGATAAATAAGACTAATATGATAAAAGAATTATTTACTAAACAATCTTGAGTGCGGTTCTTTTCTTTATTACACATATTCCTTTTACCTCCTAACTATATAATAGCTCCTACGATAATCACTAATAGTATAAATAGTACAAGAATGAATGCAGCTCCGCTAATACCATTATGTGCTCCACAACAAGCGTTCATATTCTCCCTCCTTTTCATTACTCACTTTATTGTATGGATTTTTACTTAATTGTGTTCTTGTATTTTAAATAATATATTGCTATAATATTTATTAGACATGGAGGAAAATAGAATGAAAAAGAAGATTTTAGTTGCGTTTGTTATTTTGGCAATGGCAACTGGATGTGGTAAAATACCAAAACTAAATAATGGAGAGGACGCTGTAGTTTCATTCAAGGATGAAAAATTAAATATTAGTGTTAATGAATTGTACGAACAATTAAAAGATAAATACGCTCTTAACGATCTAATTGATTTAATTGATGGAGTTATTTTAGCTAAGGAATATCCTAATAATAATGATGAGGCTGAAACTTATGTTAAAGAACAACTTGATTCAGTTAAAGCTAGTTATAAAGATGAAAGTGGAAACTACGATGAAGCATCTTTATTAGAGGCATTAAATAATTATTATCGAATCAGTACTATTGAAGGATTTGAAAAATTACTAAGTTTAAGTTTCTATCGTGGTAAAGCTATTGAAGATTATGCTAAAGCCCAAATTGATGATAAACAAATAGAAGAATATTATAAAAAGGAAACTGTTGGAGATATTGAATGTAAACATATCTTAATTGCATCTGATGCTACTGATGAAATGACTGAAGAAGAAAAAGCTGCTGAAGAAGAAAAAGCTTTAAAAACTGCTAAAAACGTTATTAAAGAATTAGACGGTGGTGCTGACTTTGCTGCATTAGCAAAAAAATATTCTGATGATAGTAGTAATGCTGAAACAGGTGGAGATTTAGGATACTTAATAAAGGAAAGATGGTAAGTGAATTTGAAACAGCTGCTTATGCTCTTAAATTAAATGCTTATACTAAAACTCCAGTTAAAACTTCTTTTGGTTACCATATAATTTTAAAAACTGGTGAAAAAGAAAAAGCTGCTTTAAAAGATGTTAAAGAAGAAATTGTTACTACACTTGGTAAGAAGTTAGAAAGTAATGATCAAACATTATCAGTTAATGCCTTAGCAGATTTAAGAAAAGAATATGGTTTCGAAATTCAAGATTCGAATTTAAAAACAAAATATTCGACATTTATTAGTAATCAATTACTTTTAATTCAACAAGAACAAAATACTACTACAACTAAAAAAGCTAAATAGTTTTAAACTATTTAGCTTTTTTTTGACTTAATGCATAAGTATTTAATTGTTTCATTTGGATATTTTTCATAACTATTACAAAAAGTCCCGAAAAAACAAACAATAAACTATCCATTAAATAATTAACCCATCCCATTTTATAAACAAAGTCAAATAAAAGAGAGAGTAAAGAGATTAATATTCCAATATTAGCTAATATTATTATTTTACCTGCTTTTTTATAAATAGAGGTTTTATCAGTCTCTAAAAATTTTTCTTTTATTTTGTTTTTTTCTTCTTTAGTTAAATTTTGATAATATAATTTCATTCTTTTTCGCCTCAAATCTTTTTTATTATAACATACTCTTATTAATCATTAAAGATGCTATTTATAGCCTCTATTTGATATCCTTTTTTATATAACTTATCTTTAATGAAGGATTCTAGTTTATATTTATCATATTTTCTAGCGTATTTTTTCTTTAATATCTCATAATCTTTTTTGATTAAATTACTATCATCTACTGTAATATCTTCTAAATAATTAATAAACATTTCTTGAGGATATCCTAAATTAATTAAATAATTGGTAATATTTAATTTTAAAGCATAAGTACTAAGTTTATTATTTAATTTAATTTTTTTGTTGATTAATTTCTCGATTTTGAAACTAAAATCTTTATCAATAATAATTTCATCTTCTGAAATCCCAAGTTTAATTAAATTATATTTAATTTTACCCGGTCCATTATTAGTTAAGTTATATTCATCATTAATATAGCTTTCAGCAAATTTTTTATTATTTAAATATCCTTCATCTGTTAATCTTTTAATTGCTTGATTAATAGATTTAGAATTAAATTCTTTTTTCTTTAAATATTTCTCAATTTCTAGCTTAGTTCGTAGCTTTTTATTTAAATATTTTAATGATAAATAATAAGCAGCTTGCTCATCATTATATTGAGTGATTTCTTTAAATTCTCGCTCACTAAACTCTTTTTTAATTAATAAATTATATCTAAGAATTGTATTATCATATAATTTAACTACTGTTCCATTATCTATTATTAATTCATATTCATTATTTTTAATTTTTTTATACGTTTCTATTTTCATGTTTACCTCCTAAATATAATATCAAATCACTTTATAAGACTTGGTTGCTGTTATTTTTTTTAGTTTTATTTTTTATGATTTTCACTTCTATCTTATAAATCCATTATATCTTTTTTAAACTTTACTTGCAATTATAATATAAAAAAACTAGTTTTATTTATCTAAACTAGTCTTTACTTTTTTTATCTTTATTTTTATAATCGGGTAGTTCGGAAGACAATTTTTTAACTATTTTATTATATTTTCTTTTATTTACTGTCATTAAAATAGTAATTATTATAAAGATTCCTAAACTTCCTGATAAGATATAAATTATTAATTTATTACTATCATTTTTATCTAATAAATAATTATAATTATCTTCAGCAAATAATTGAATCGTTTTATTTACACTATCATAACTATAAAATCCGGTTTTATTAGTAAGTACATCTGTGCCATAAATAATATAAAACTTACTGCCTTCATTAATTTGATAAGATTCGATATTTTCATTATTAATCTTAATATTTGTTTTAATAAATCCCTTTAATAATTGATCTGTTTTAACAATGTTAATATTTAAAGTTTCACTATTTATGGTAATATATTTTTCTTTAATTTTCTCTTTTTCATAGATATAAAAATTTGCTATTCCTTTTTCATCTTTAGCATAAACTAAAGTTATTTTTGTTTTCTCATTATAAAGAGCTGGAATTTCTTCTTCACCAATCTTAATAGTTTTAGCTATGAAATTTAAAGGTAATTCTTCTGGTAATTTTCTTAAGATCTGATATTTAACTTTACCAACTGTCACTTCAATTGGATTCTTTTCAGGAACTGTTAATTTAATTGTATAAGTTTTAGTAGCCCCATTTTCCGCAGTTACAACAACTGGTAAAACATTTTCTCCTTCAACAACTTGAATATCCCCGATCCCACTTAATTTGGCTTTATTACTGCTGGTTTTAGCACTAATTTTTACAGTTGTTGTAGTAGGTAAAACATTCACTGTATATTCTAAAGTATTTTTCGAAAACACTGGTGATATTTCAAATCCCTCAATTGATAGAGAAGATAAGTTATTATCTGAGCTATAAACAATACTAACTGCCTCACTAATTGTTACAGTAGTTCCACCAGTTGAAGTACTTATATAACTATCCGTGTTCCAATCAGCTATTTTTCCCGAATCGATTCTAATAGTAGCAGAACCCGTTGCGATAGCTTTAAATTTATAGGTATAACTTTTAGAACTATAAGTTCCATCACCATATCCGACAATTCTAGTATCTCCGCTTTGCAAACTTAATTTAGATGAGTCATAACTTACTCCAAAATCCCAAGAGCCTAAAGTTCCATCACTACTTACTTTTACAGTTACGGTAAAAGTATTATTTAAAGTTACCTTAGATGATGACGTACTTGCTTTGATACTTCCGGTAGCAGCATTAACTGTCAAAGGTAGTAGCAAACCTATTATACTAATTAATGTTATAATTTTTCTTTTCATTTCTATCCTCCTATTGTTTAATTTGATTAATATTCAAAATATGTTTCTGGGTTACTAATAAATCTAAAATATCGACTACTCCATCTTTATTAACATCTGAAGCATTATTTTGGGTTCCAAATAATTTATTAACGCCAATAATGTGCTTTTGAGTTCTTAATAAATCTAAAATATCAATTGATCCATCTCCGTTATTATCACCATAGACTAATAAAGTATATGTTTTGGAGCCATTATTATTAATTGTGATAGTTGCTCCAGTTCCAATCGGCCCTGCTTTTGATGCTGTTACATTAGAACTTGGAAAAGCACTAGTTATTTGTGAAGCTATGGACTCAGTTGAAGTGCCTAAATTATAACCACTTAAAATTCCTGAGTTGTTATTAATTCCTACTCTAGCCATTATTTCATCTGGAGTGAAAGCTGATAGCTCTAATCTTCTAACTTTAATTGTATAAGTCTGTTTAGTAGTTTGATTTCCCGCAGTTACAACTATATCAATATTTTTTTCATCGCTATTTAAATCCACCGTTCCTGTTCCCGTAACGCTAGCACTTGTATTTGTAGCTTGAGCTGCTATGTTTACGCTAGTTACACTCTTTTCGACATTACATGTATAATTAAGAGCGCTTACGGTAAAGCTTGGCATTAAAGAGCATCCACTAACTGATAATGACTTTAAAGTAGCATCTTCACTACCACTGTTTCCTAAAGTTGTTTCCGATGGCATATTCTTGTAATAAGGAATTCTAAAAGCAAACGTTGAATCAATTAAACCACTTTTGTAATAACCCTTATATATATCATTAGATTCAGTATATGGAGCTCTAACATTTTGCATGTATTGATTAGTATACAGAGTATCTATCATATCAAATTTTTGTAAATATGTTGTTACAGTTATTTTGTAATAGCTTTGAATCTTTTAAAATACTTTATTATGTCAAATTTAATCTCAATGCAATGGTTGGACTTTATAATTGCTGATTTAAAACACTTCCCAACTGAGAACCGTAAAAAACCTTATGAACACTTCCAAACAGCCCTAGAAGAATCAGGAAGAAAAATGGAGGTGTTAATACTACATAT
>CAZFQF010000013.1:6778-14464 GCA_964520725.1 uncultured Muribaculaceae bacterium
TTTTTGTAAATATAAAGTATCTTGACCTCTTCCAATATATTCGCTACCTATAAATGCTGCGCCCCCTACGATGGCTGCGTACGGACTATTCCAGTTTTTCTTTTGAGCATGAGCTAAACCATTATGAACAGCACTTTCACCATTGGCTTGAATATTAAAATAATTGTAAAATCCTGGGTACTCCCAGTAAGTACCACTTATTAACTCGGTCATTCCGCCTTGTTCTAGGTTAACCCTGGCAGCTAAATGTAGCGGACTAATTTTATTTGAATTTAAAGTTGCCGCTTGCAAAAAAGCATCCGCATAACTGATGCTAATTTTACTAGCTTCGTTATTATAACAAACTGCAGTATCGCTTTCACATTTAAATGTATTTCCACTTATAAAACCGGCTTGTTTATTTAAATACTCTTGAACTAAATCCTTTGTGTGTGATGTTTCATTATATGATAGTTGTTCAAACATAAAAATATGGTCATCATTAAAAAAGTTTCTCGGATCCATATAATATTTAACAGTTTGAGAGGAAGCTGCATATCCCCAGCCACTAGCATATTTAGTCCAAACCCCATTAACATAAGCTCCATCAACAGTACTTCTTAATGATTCATTAGTTCCATCTACTAAATTTGTACTTGGATACTTAGTCTCACCCGCTATTACAGTATTCCAATCTAGATTAGTGTTAAAAACCACAAAGTTCCATTTTGGATGAACAGTTTTCAAAATCGCTAATTTCCTTGCGTAGTCATCGGGAAAACCTAAATTTTTCAAATCATTGATTGTCTGATCCGTCACAGTATATTCTGTTTTTTTTGAATAATTAGAATTTATATAACCTGTATAATAGAATCCTTTATATTGAAAATAAGCTTTGTAGTAGAGATCTCCACTTGTATTTATTACTTCGCTTAGGATATCAAAAGTATCTCCTGTATATAAATATATTACACCAGTTTCGTCATCTTTAAGTGTATTTCCTTTTACATTGGCATCACTTCTAACTTGAACTTTTGTATCAGTCATTGTTCCACGTTTATAAATAAAATCGGCTTTAGCTGTAGGCATTAAAATAAAAGAAAAAAACAAAATTAAAATTAACATAGATATTTTCTTCATTTTTACCACCTACTATACAAATATATTATATCAAAAAGTGGTAGTATTTACATCTGTTACATAAAATTTTACATTTCTTTAACAAAAAAAGAATTCTAACGAATTCTTTATAATTTTTCAATAACAGCCGCGTTATTTTCTAGGCATCTTACTAAATCAGCTTGATCATATTTAACAAAAATAGCTTTAAAACGATCGGGATTAATTAGAAACATTTTAGTGTGATTAGTAAAAACTACTTTAATATTAGAAATTCCAATATTTTTTAAGTAATTATAATTAGCCCCTATTATTCTCGGAAAAAAGGTTACCATTTCTGCTAATTCAGGAGATAAACTATTTTGTAACTGATTTATTTCTCCTTCATTAAAATCGAAATCAATTAAATAATTCATTACAAATCTCCTCCATTATTTTCACCTAATTTTTTAGCTTTAATAATTAAGTCGGTAATGTTTACATCTTTTACAGCCTCACCATATGAATTAATTATATCATTTAAATCAACACTGTTAATTTTTGGTAAGGTATCTAGAATTAATTCGATATTATTAGTTGTTTGGCCGGCGGTTAGTAGTTTACTTATTATTTTATCTAACTCTATCGGCGTAGATTCAATAAATATTCCTGGCGCCATATAGATATTTGATAGGTTTATATTATTATTATTTAAAACATCAATCGTCTTTTTAAACATTTCTGGAGTAAAAGCTTTACGAAGTGATTCTTGAGATTCAATATTAAAACGATTAAAATCTAGACCGTTTTTATTAAAGAAATCAGTAATATCTATCTTCGTTTCTTTAATTGGCTCATTTAAAGATGTTTCAGAAATAATATTATTACCAAAGAAATCTGGAATATTAATATTTTCAGGATCAGAAACTTTTATTGGTTCTAATCCTATATTATTATTAGCATTCAGTTCATCTAAAGTAATATTAAAATTATTCATTTCTACGTCTTTATTTAAAAATAAATCATTTTCTTTTGGAGTTTCTTCCAACTTTAATTTCTCTTCTTTATTATCCTCTTTGATTGTTTCAGGCTCATTTTCTACTGATTCAAAAATATTTTTATATTCTTCATCGATTGATCTATTTAACTCTTCTAAATCAAAATTCTTTTGTTTTAGTTTATCTAAAAGACTATCTTCATCATTTATTTCGGGCTCTTCATTTTTTATGTTTTCTAGATTTATTTCTGAAATATCACTATTTTCTTCATCATCATTTTCATCATTATCAATTGAAGCAATTTCATCAAAAACTTCAGAAGAATTTTCAACTTCAGAATAATCATAAGTCTCATTTTTCAAAGGTGCATTGTAACCTGTTAAGTCATTTTGATTATTTTTAGCAAATTCCATAATATCTTCTAAAGATTTACTATAATATTCATAAGCTTTAATAAAAATATTTAATCTTTCTTCTTTAATGGTTTTATCTTTTTTTAAATTAACTAATAAGTCTTTAATACTTCTAGCTTTTTCAGTTAATTCACCAATTTTTTGACGATACTTAGTGATTTGATTTTGTTTATCCATGATTTTAGAATTTATCTCTTTATTACCAGCTTCTAAAATAGCATTTAAATCTTTTTTTCCAAATCTTTCATTCAAATCATTTAAATCTTCTTCTAAAGATACTATTTCTTCTTCTAAGATTTTAATTTTATTTTTAGCATTATCTACTTCATTACGATATTCTTTAGCTTCATCTATTTTATCATTAATTTTTTCAGTAACATCTGCTAATGATTTTTTATTTATATTTTTTTTACCTTCTAGGTCTTCTAATAATTTTCTTAGGCCTTCATTAATTTCTTTTATCACAATATCCATACTAAGCCCTCCCTATTCTATTTAAAAGTATATCAAAATTAAGAATTTTTGTAAACAAAATTCACCAAAAATTTTTATAATACATATAATAAAAATGAGTTAAGGAGGAATTTAATGAAAAGAATTATTTTATCTGGAGGTGCTTTATTACTCGCTATTTTAGCTATCTTTGTAACAATTATTTTTGTTAATAAAGATCGAGAAGAAAGTGATCTTAGAACTGTTAAAGTTGCGGAAGTAACTCATAGTGCGTTTTATACACCATTTTATATTGCAATCGAAAAAGGATATTTTGAAGAAGTTGGTTTAAATATTGATTTAACTCTAACTAGTGGCGCTAATAATGTTGTTGCTGCGGTCTTATCTGGAGATGTCGAAATTGGTTTGTGTGGCCCTGAGGCAACTATTTACGTTTATAATGAAGGGGTAAAAGACTATGTTAAAACTTTTGCAGGTTTAACTAAACGTGATGGTCAATTTTTAGTTTCGAGAGAAAAAATTGAAAATTTCACAATGGACAAATTAATTGGTAAAGAGGTTTTAGGGGGAAGAACTGGAGGAATGCCAATTCTAAACTTTATTACTGCTTTAAAAAACACTAAAACTGAAGGAGTAAAAGTCAATGATTCTGTTGATTTTGCTAATTTAACTAGCGCATTTATTTCTGGTGATGGTGATTTTGTAAATTTATTTGAACCTAATGCTACAAAATTAGAAAAACAAGGATTTGGTTATGTCGTTGCTAATATAGGAAAATATTCAGGAGAAGTCCCTTATACAGCTTTTAATGCTAAAAAAAGTTTTATTGCAAATAATCTTGAAGTAATTACTAACTTTAGAGTAGCAATTAATAAGGCTTTGGAATTCACTAAAAATAATGATGCTAAAACAACTGCTAATATTATTTTAAAACAATTTCCAGATACTTCTTTAAATGATTTAACGACTATTGTAGAACGTTACAAATCTGCAGACTCATGGCTTGATAATACTATAATTAGTGAAAAATTATTTAAAAACTTAGAAGATATGATTATAGACGGTAAATTCATAAAATCTTATGTTCCATATAATGATTTAATTATTAATGAATAAAGTCCTAGAAATTAATAATCTATCCAAAAAGTACCATACTTTAAAAGGTGAAATAAATGCTATCGATAATATATCTCTTGATATTTATGAAAATGAAATAGTCGGAATTGTTGGATCTTCTGGTTGTGGAAAAAGTACTCTTCTAAGTATTCTTTCAGAACTTGAAAGTGTTTCTTCAGGAGAAATATTAAAAGATAATCATAGTTTTAGTTATATGTTACAAAATGATGCTTTACTTCCCTGGTTAAATGTTTTCGATAATGCTTGTTTAGGATTAGAAATAAAAAAAATAAAAACTCAAAAAAACAAAGAGTATGTCAAAAAGTTGCTTATTGATTTTGGACTAGCAGAGTTTATTGAAGCTTATCCCAATAATTTATCTGGTGGTATGAGACAAAGAGTTGCTTTAATTAGAACTCTTGCAACAAAACCAGATATTATTCTCTTAGATGAACCTTTGTCTGCTTTAGATTATGTAACTAGATTAACTATTAGTGATGATATTTACAAGCTTTTAAAACAAACAAAAGTAACGACTATTATAATTAGTCATGATATTGCCGAATGCGTCTCATTATGTGATAGAATAGTTGTTTTATCTAAAAGACCGGCAATTATTAAAAACATTTATAAAATAAATTTAAAAACTAAAGGTAAACCTTCCAACAATCGAAAAGATGAATTATTTAATTATTACTATGATTTAGTTTGGAGTGATTTAGATAAAAGCTTCAGCTGAACAAATTCAATTTGTTAAAAAAATAAAAAGAGAAAAAATACTTATTCTAATTGCCCAAATATTTATTACTCTATCATTTCTAATGATGTGGGAACTTTTAAGTAAGTATGAATTAATTAATAGTTTTATCTTTTCAAGTCCATCAAAGATATTAATTTGCCTTTATAATTTACATATTAATGATAATCTTTGGATTCATATTTGGGTAACTTTAAAAGAAATAATAGTTTCTTTCACACTCGGATCAATTATTGCTTTTACTTTAGCTATTATCTTTTATTTAAGTCCCGTTTTTAAAAAAATTATTGATCCTGCTCTTACTTTAATTAATAGTTTACCAAAAGTATCTTTAGGTCCACTATTAATAATTTGGTTAGGAGCTAATCCCAAATCCATTATCGTAATGAGTCTTTTGATAAATACAATAGTTACATTAATATCAATTTATAATGCACTTATTAATACTGACCATTATAAAATCAAATTATTTCTTTCTTTTAAAGCAAGTACTTACCAAATATTAACTAAATTAGTAATCCCACATAATAAAGAAATTATTATTTCGAGTTTAAAACTTAATATTTCAATGTCTTTAATTGGAGTAATTATGGGAGAATTTTTAGTTAGTAAAGCTGGAATAGGATATTTAATCCTATATGGAACCCAAGTCTTTAATCTAACTCTGGTTATGACTGGGATTATACTAATCTTAATTATATCTTTCGTTATTTATGAAATTATCACTTTGATTGAAAAGAAAACAAACTAACAAAAAAGTGGCATTAATGTCACTTTTTTATGCGATTAACAATAAAACTTTCATAATAAAATTATCTTCACTAAAAAAGCAGATTACAATATTAATTTTTTTTATTTATTATTAATATTCCAGATAAAAAGAATCATATTTCAGATTCGTTTTTATTTTCGAAAAATTTAGAGTTATATTTTACAGTTTCACTATGAGGTTTAATTTCTTCGGTTAATTTGTGATAATACTCTGCTTCTGGTATTTTATCTAGTTGATAATAACATGCGCAAAGATTAATATACGGAATAAAGTAATCATAATCCGATTCATAAAATCCTTGTTCATCATTTTTCGGAAGAGTTAAAGCTTGATTATACCAATATATTGCTAAATTGTATTGATTATTTTCCATTAATATATTTCCAATTAAACAGCAAGTTTTTTTTCTTGGAATATCATATTCAAATGTTTTATATAGCCATATTACCGCAGTTTCTTTTGTATTTAAGAAACAATAACAATTAAATATTAGATAGCAAGCACTAATATTGTCTTCTAGCCAACCTTTTTTAGTTTCTAAAAATTTAATTAAATACACTATCGAATCTTCATATTTTTGATGATCGTATAATTCTCGACCATAATAATATAAATTCCGTGGCGTAAAAGTCTCTTTGTTGTTCTCCATTTCTTGATAGATTTCTAAGTTTCTAGTACTTTTATTTTTAACTTGTTTATTATGAGTTATTGCAATATCTTCTTTTATAATATTTCCTGACAATGCAATGTATTCATGGACTCTATCATTCCATTTATAATCTTTTTCTCTTTTAAAAATTCTTTCGCGATAGTACGAAAACGTTGGATTTCCTTCACTATCAAATGCAATATTGTATTTGGTCATAACAATATCTACTTTACTACCCATTAATTTTTTTAAAGCAATTAATTTTTTTAAATCTTCTTTTTTTACAATATCATCGGCATCTAGCCACATAATATAATCTTTTGTTGCTTTAGAAAACGCATAATTTCGAGCTTTACTAAAATCATTTACCCACTTAAAATCATATATTTTATCTGTATATTTTTTTGCTATTTCTTTTGTCCGATCGCTAGAACCTGTATCAACAATTATAATTTCGTTAAATATTTTTCTTACACTATCTAAACATCTGCTAAGTGTTTCCTCTTCATTTTTTACAATCATACACAAACTCCAAGTAATAATAATCATCCCTCTCTTATTTCTAATTGAAATTTATTGTTTTATATCTAGATTAACTTATTGATATACCTGCACTAGCATAACCAGTTAAGGTATTAAGTAGTGTAAGTCCTTCAGCTGTAATAGTGAAGACCATTAAAAGTCTAGTTCCCGCAGTTACAGGAATATTTAATCCCGAAGTTGTGCCTGATGCAATATCTCCAATATTAATAACTCCGCCTAATGTTGGTGCTAATGTCACTGTTGCTTCAGCTATAGGTGAAAATATATTATTTGGAGTAGTAGAACGATATAACTGAGCGTTTACTGTTATATCAGTTCCTATTAATGTTAACCCTAATACAACACTAAAATATGCAGCAATGTCTGTAATTGTTCCATCTCGAGGTACAGAAAATGCTAAGTTTACTAATAACGCAGACGCCCCAGTTAAGTCAATATTTGTGCCTAAAAGATTAGCTAATGTAGCACTTGTTCCAAATCCAATAATAGAAGGTAATCCCGCTATGCCTAAAGCAATACTTGTAGGTGCTACAGGTAATCCTGATGCAAAAGGTATAATAGCACCTCCGCCTGTTGCTCCAGTTGGACCTGTTTCTCCATCTGCTCCGGTTGGACCTGTTGGGCCGATTGGACCAGCTACCCCATTTGTTCCAGTTGCTCCTGTTGCTCCTGTTGCTCCTGTTGCTCCATCTACTCCGGTTGGACCTGTTGGGCCGATTGGACCAGCTACCCCATTTGTTCCAGCTACCCCATCTGCTCCAGCGGCTCCGGTTGCTCCAATTGGGCCGGTTGGGCCTTCGATTCCTTGGATTCCTTGAATTCCTTGTGGCCCTGTTGGGCCTAATTGTCCTGGGACCCCTTGAAGTCCTTGTACTCCTTGAGGACCTGTTGCTCCTTGCGGTCCTCTA
>CAZFQF010000014.1:0-3761 GCA_964520725.1 uncultured Muribaculaceae bacterium
ATTTGTTATATTACTTGTATCAAAATTAGGTACTGTTATTAAGTTATAACAATCTCTAAACATATATTCTATATTGGTTACTTTACTAGTATTAAAATTAGGCATTATAGTTAATCCAGAAGATATAAACATTGCTTGTTTGATAGAACGATGTAATAAAATTAATGATAATCTTGAAATAATTTTGGCTTTAAAACCTTCAATTGAAGGAGAAGCCACAATCATGTACATAACAAGAATTTTAAAAAAAACAAATATTAAAATATCTCGTTTATCGTATGGAATACCAATGGGAGCAGAAATTGATTATTTAGATTCGTTAACTATTGAAAGAGCTTTAAATGATCGCCAAGAGTTATCATAAATATAAAAATTAAAACATATTATTATTAGGTGAAAATAATGTTAATAAAAATAATTAAAAAAATTTGTTTTTCCATAATAATAATTTATAGTTTAAATTTAATAACTGCTAATTTAAATGTTTTAGTTCCTTTAAATTATTTTACAATTATATTGGTTACTATATTGGGATTCCCAGGTTTAGTAACATTAGCTCTTTCTTTCTTTTTTCTGTTGTAAATAGAGGTAAATATGAATATAAATTTTTTTAATTATTTAGATTTTTGTTTAAATGAGAATAAACTTGCTCATGCTTTTTTAATTGAAAGTAACAATATTGATATAACTACTTCTAAAATAATTGCTTATTTATATTCAAAAAAAATAATTAAGCATATTGACTTTGAGAAAAATTTAAATTTATTAGTTATAGAACCTGAAGGAAAAGAAATAAAGATAAAAGATATTATGATGATTAAAAACATTTATTCTACAATTCCTATTAATGATAAATTTAATATTTATATAATAAAAAGTGCTGAAAAATTAAATATTTCCTCAGCTAATAAAATATTAAAATTTTTAGAAGAACCAGAGAAATTTGTCATAGGATTTTTAATAACTGAAACAGCTAATAATGTTATTTCTACGATAAGAAGTAGATGTCAAATTTTTAAATTGACGGCCGAAGAAAATGGTATTACAAACTTAGAAGAAGATATTAATTATTTTTTAGAGTTATTTTATGTAAATAACTTTGAACAAGAAATATATATTAAGAAAAATTACGCAAAAAAAGATAGGGGAATTCTTATTGATATATTAGAACAAGTATTAAATCGGTGTGAAAAAATATTAAATGAAAAAGATGAAATCATTGAAGCAAAAGAATTATCTAGAAAAGTAATGATTTTAGATAACATCTTGCGTATGTTAAAAAGTAATGTTAATATTGAATTGGTTTTAGACAAATTGTTTATAGAATTGAGGAATTAAAATGAAAATATGTGGAGTTTCATTTAAAGAAAATAGTAAAGTTTATGATTTTTTGATTAATGATATTATTGTAGATAAAAATGATTATGTAGTTGTCGAAACAGAAAAAGGAAATCAGTTTGGAAAAGTTATTTATCTAGCTGAAAAAAATAACGATAAAAACTATAAAAGCGTTTTAAGAAAAGCATCAACAACAGATTATGACAAATATTTAAAAAATCTTTCTGATTCTAAAAATGCTTTATTAGAAGCTAGGAAGATTGCCAATTCATTAAATTTAGAAATGCAAATAACTGACTGTAATTATACTTTTGATAGAAAATTATTGCTATTTAATTTTATAGCTGATGAAAGAATAGATTTTAGAGAATTAGTAAAATCTTTAGCCGCGAAATTTAAAACAAGAATAGAATTACATCAAATGGGTGTAAGGGATAAATCTAAAGAAACTGGTGGTATTGGTCAATGCGGAAGAATGCTATGCTGCTCTAGTTTTTTAAATCATATTGATACAATTTCTATTAATATGGCAAAAAATCAAAACATTGCTTTAAATCCAAACAAAATTAATGGAGCTTGTGGACGTTTACTTTGTTGTTTATCATATGAAGATGAACAATATGCAGAATGTCGTAAAGAACTCCCGAATGTTGGAGAAATAGTAAAAGTTTCGGGAATTAAAGGTAAAGTTGTTTTTGTAGATATTTTAAATCAAAAGTATAAAGTGAATTTAAATAATGAAATAAAGGAAATTTCTTTAAATGGATGCTGTAGTAGTAAATGATTTATTAAATTATAATTTAAAAATTGTTCAAAATAACAATTTTTTTAAATTTTCGATTGATTCAGTGGCCTTAGCAGATTTTGTTAATATAGATTTCGCAGATAAATCATTATTAGATTTGTGTAGTGGAACTATTCCGATTCCTTTAATTCTTTCAAAAAATATTAATAACATTGTTGCGATTGAATTACAAAAAGAGATTTATGATTTAGGAATAAAAAGTATAGAATTAAACAAGATAAGGAATATAAGATTAATAAATGATAACATGAAAAACTTAAAAAATTATTTCCCGGGAAATAATTTTGATATTGTTACTTGTAATCCACCATATTTTGAATATAATAATGAATCAGTAATTAACTCTAATCAAACAAAAGCAAAAGCAAGGCATGAAATAGAAATTAAATTAAAAGAAGTAATAGATATCGCTTATAATAACTTAAGAGATAAAGGAAAATTTTATCTTGTTCATAGACCAAACAGATTAGCAGAAATAATTTGTTTATTTGAATCAAAACGATTTGGAATTAAAAGAATCCAATTAGTTTATAACAATTTAAATTCAAATTGTAGTGCAGTTTTAATTGAAGCTAAAAAAAATAGCAAAAGCGATATTGAAATAATAAAACCGCTTTATAGTAAAGATTATAGGAGGTAAATATGAAATTAGTAGTTGGATTAGGAAATTTAGGAAAAGAATATGATAAAACCAGGCATAATGTTGGGTTCTACTTTTTAGATAATTACTTAGAAAATGTAAATTGGAAAAAAGATAAATTTGGAGATTTATACAAAGAAAATAATATTTTGTACTTAAAACCCAATACCTTTATGAATTTATCGGGAATAGCAATTCGATATTATATGAGTTATTATAAAATAGAAATAAAAGATGTTTTAATAATTTATGATGATATATATATTCCTTTAGGAGAATTTAAAATAAAAGTAAATAGTTCATCAGGAGGACATAATGGAGTTCAGTCTATTATTAACTCATTAAAGACCGATGAGTTTGCTCGAATTAAAATCGGGATATTATCTTCGATTGATCGTGATAAAAAGAATTATGTATTAGGTAGTTTTTCTAAAATAGAGCAAGAAAAATTAAATGAATTAAAAGATACTGTTAATGAAATAATAAAAGACTTTATTAATGATAAAACAGTAGATTATTTAATGAATAAATATAATTAGAGGAAAAATGCAAGAGATATTTGACCAATTTCAAATAGAAAATATTGAAAATGTTTATGGCTTAACAGATGAACTAAAAGCTTTATATATATTTAATTATTTTAACAAATCGAATAAAAATATATTAGTTTTAACTAGTTCTTTATTTGAAGCTACTAAATATTATGAAAAGTTGAAAACATATACAGACAGTGTTTTCTTTTTTCCGATGGATGACTTTTTAACATCAGTGGCAATTGCAATATCTCCAGAATTTAAAGTTCAAAGACTTTCAACTATTAATCAAATTAATGAAGGAAAACCAATGATTGTAGTAACAAATCTGATGGGATTTTTGAGATTTTTACCAAATAAGAATATTTTAAATAAATCGCTTATTACCTTAGAAATAAATAAAGATATAAAACGCAGAAATTTTGAAGAATTATTAGATAAATTT
>CAZFQF010000014.1:3771-13461 GCA_964520725.1 uncultured Muribaculaceae bacterium
CAAAAGATTTCTATTTTCAGCAAATTTTAATAAATAATTTGTTTGTTTATCAGTAAATGTTGTATAAAAACACTCTATACCATCAAGTTCATAAGTATCAAAAATATCATCAAGACTTTTAGCAATACTACTTGAATATGCAAAGGTATGTGCTAAAAAAGATTTACCACCACATTCATGAATCATTGATATAACTTTAGATAAATTTGGATATAATAAAGAATCTCTTGTTACTTCTACAGGTGAATACTCAATTAGAGGATTTATAATTGATGTTTTTCCTTTAAACTTTGATAATCCGATTCGAATTGAAATGTTTGGAGATACTGTTGAAAGTATCAGAGAGTTTGATCCTGATACTCAGTTATCTAGTGCGAATCTAAACTCCGTTACAATTTTGCCATATAATGAGATAATTTCTAATCATAATGATTCTATATATAATTTATTAAATAATCCTGATGTACTTAGACTAGATAGTGACCTTATTGATAAATCTTACAAACACTTACAGGAAGAAATTTTTGAGTATAAAACAAAAAAACAAATAGATTTTAATTTTCAATATATGTTTAATTTAGAAGAAATAAATGTTGATAAATATATTAATATTAACAATTTTGGAATGGAAAATAAAAAAAGCTTTAGTTTAATTTCTGAAAGTATTGAAAACTTTAATGGAAAGATTGATTTTTTAAAAGAATTTGTTTTATCTAAAATTCCGGATTATACTGTAGTATTTTTTACCTCTAAATTAAAATTAATCAATGAAATAAGTGACTTATTTAAAAACAATGTTTCGGTCGGAAAAATAATTAAAAATCAGATTAATATTTTAAATCAAAATATTAATGAGGGATTTATTCTAAATAAAACGATATATATTAGCGATAAAGACCTAGAACAAACAAAAAGCATTTTAAAGTATAAAAATACGATTAAAATGGGAAATAAAATTAAAAGTTTTTCGGATATTGCAAAGGGAGATTATGTTGTCCATTATCAACATGGAATAGGAATTTATGGAGGAGTTAGTACTATAAGTAAAAATGGGATTAAAAAGGACTATATTTTAATCAATTACCAAGGAGCTGATAAGGTTTATATTCCAGTTGAAAAAATTAATTCAATTTTTAAATATTCTGATAAAGACGGAATTAAACCTAAAATTAATAAGTTGGGGACTTCAACATGGGAAAAAACTAAACAGGCTGTGCAGCGAAAAATTAAAGATATTTCTCAAGATTTAATAAATTTATATGCTAATCGCGCAAGATTAAAGACTATTCCTTATTTATCTTTTCCAGAAGAAATTAAATTTAATGATGAGTTTGAATATATAGAAACTTCAGATCAATTAAAGTGTATTGAAGATATAGATAATGATCTATCATCTGAACTTCCGATGGATAGATTACTTTGTGGTGATGTTGGTTTTGGAAAAACTGAAGTAGCTTTTAGAGGAATTTTTAAAACCGTTATGAATGGATTTCAAGTAGTTTATTTATGCCCGACTACAATTTTATCTAAACAACAATATACTAATGCAAAAGAAAGGTTTAAAAGCTTTAATTTAAATATCGCTCTTTTAAATAGATTTACTACCCCTAAAGATTCTGAAAGAATACTTAACGAATTAGTTTCCGGAAAAATTGATATTGTTTTTGGAACGCATCGCTTATTAAATGATAAAATAAAATATAATAATTTAGGACTTTTAATAATTGATGAAGAGCAAAGATTCGGAGTAATTCATAAAGAAAAAATAAAAGAATTAAAAACTAACGTTAATGTTTTGACTTTATCAGCAACACCGATTCCTAGAACACTAAAAATGGCAATGTCGGGATTAAAAGATTTATCTATAATTGATACCGCACCACAGAATCGCTATCCGATTCAGACATATGTATTAGAAGAAAATGATTTACTGATCAAAGAAGCAATATATAAAGAAATTTCTCGAAAAGGACAAGTTTATTTATTATATAATAATGTAAAAAAAATGGAATCTCAGCTTAATAAAATACAAAAACTAGTACCAGAGGCCCAGATTTGTTTTGCTCACGGGCAAATGAATAAAATTGAACTTGAAGAAATAATTGAGGATTTTATTGACTATAAATATGATGTCATTATTTGTTCGACGATTATAGAAACAGGGATTGATATCTCAAACGTTAATACTTTAATTATTATAGATGCACAAAACTATGGTTTAAGTCAGCTCTATCAATTGCGAGGAAGAGTAGGAAGAAGCGATAAAATTGCTTATGCTTATTTAATGTACAATCCAGTGAAAACTTTAACTGAAACTGCTGTTAAAAGATTAAAAGCAATTAAAGAATTTACGGAATTAGGAAGCGGCTATAAAATAGCTTTAAGAGATTTATCTATTCGTGGAGCAGGAGATTTGTTAGGAAGTGAACAAGCAGGATTTATTGAGTCTGTCGGGATAAACTTATATACTCAAATGGTGCAAGAAGTTATTAATGAAATGAAAGGCAAACCTATTGAATATAAAGATGATAGTGTTTCTTTACTTAATGTAGAAACTCATATTCCTGAAAATTATGTTTCTGATGAAAACATTCGAATTGAAATTCATAGTTTAATCAACCAAATAAAAGATTTTAAATCATTAAAACAAATAAGAACTGAAATAGAAGATAGATTTGGTAAAATTGATGAAAAATTAGAAGTATATATGTATGAAGAATGGTTTGAGAAGTTATCATCAAAATTAAAAATTACCCAAATAAATCAAACTAATGATAAAATTGAAATTTATTTACCTGTTGATGTTTCAGATAGAATAAATGGTGAGAAATTATTTTTACAAACATATAATATTAATCCTAATTTTAAAATAAAATATCAGATGAAAAAAATCATTATTACATTACCTATTAAGAATCAACAAAAACATTATATTTATTATTTAGTTGATTTATTAAAAGAAATAGATGCTCAGCTCGTATAAAATAAATATTAATTCGCAAACTATTTAATAGTGATGTAAAGAATGAACGAAAATGGATATGTAAGAAAAATAGATGAGCTCGGAAGAATAGTAATCCCAAAAGAGTTAAGACAAAGACTAAAAATTCACGAAGGTGAAAATTTATTAATAAATTGTATTGATAAAAATATAAAATTATCAAAATATTCTTATGTTAATAATAATTTAGAATTTATTAGGACGATTGGTGATAAAATAAATTTTCTTTTTGGGTATAACGTTATTATTACTGATTTAGAAGGAATAATTTTTAGTAACTTAGAAATAAAAAACAAAAAGCTAGAACCAAATATTATATTAGAAATTAACTCAAGAGCTAGTAAAATCTTTCATGAGATTAAAATAAACTCAGATTTAATTATAAAAGGATTTATTAGTTTAGAACCAATTATTTCTTCATCAGTTGTTATTGGTGCGATTATTCTATATAGCGATAATAATAATGAAGTTTTATCTAAGATAAATAAGTTAATGACCAATGTTATTAAAACACATATAGAAATAGATTAATTAAAATAATAGATATTTTAATTTTTTTATGTAAAATTAAAGTTTTCTTTTTAAGACATAATATTATATAATATTTAGAAGCTGAAAGAGAAAGTGATTTAAATGTTTACGGATACCCATTGTCATTTATTAAAAGAAGATTATAGTGATTTAGAAGAAATAATAAATAATTTAAATAAAAATAATCTAAAAAGAATAATTATTAATGGTTACAACGATCAAACTAATCGTGAAGTTGTTGAATTAGTTAATAAATATCCAAATATATATGGTGCTTTAGGTTTTCATCCTGATAATATTGATGAAATAAGTGAAGATTCAATAGACTTTATAAAACAGCACTTAGACAATCCTAAAATATTAGCAATTGGCGAAATTGGCTTAGATTATTTTCATAATAAAGAAAATAAAATAATTCAAAAAGAAATCTTTAACTTAATGCTTAAAATTGCAGAAGATTTCAATAAACCCGTAATAATTCATAATCGTGAAGCTACAGATGATCTATTAAGAATTTTGAAACAATATAAAATAAAAGGAATAATTCATTGTTTTTCTGGAAGCTATGAAACCGCTATAGAATATATAAAGTTAGGATTTAAAATGGGAATTAATGGAATATTAACTTTCAAAAATAGTAATTTAAAAGAAGTATTATCTAAATTATCGGTAGAACATTTTTTACTAGAAACAGATGCTCCATATATAACCCCAGAGCCGATTAGAAAAGAAAAAAATCAACCAGCATATATAATCTATCCTGCTAGAAAAATGATGGAAATTTATTCTTTAAGCGAAGAAGATTTAGCTGAAAAATTAGAAGAAAATTTACGAGCTGTTTTTGACATTTAATATTAATAGTGGTAAAATTACTACAAGGGAGCTTAAATATGAAAAAAAATAAAATAAAAAGATATATAAAAATCATTACTTTATTAACTTTTTTAATATTATTTCAACAAGTTTCTTTAAATAAAGCTGAAAATAAAACAACTAATGCTAATTTGAATAAAACTTTAGACTTACATGCTATGGCGATAAAATTAGATGAATTAATTAAAAATGATTTATATACTCCTTTAGATACTTATAATGGGGAATTAACAGGATATGCAGCTGATTGCCCATTATGTGGAGGAACTTTAGGGTGTACTGGCCAAAATGTTTTAACTGATAGAGTCGTTTCTCATTATGATAATGATTATGGGAATGTAAGAATTGTTGCATCATCTAGATCATTACCGTGTGGATCAATAGTTCAGTTTAATTTAGATGAGAAAATTACTGCAATTGTCCTTGATCGTGGAGTAACAGGAACTGCTCTAGATTTGTTAGTTGAAAGTCAGGATTATGCTTTTTCAAAAGTGGGTAGACGTCAAATAACATATGATATATTAAGGTTTGGTTATAAAAGATAAGAATTTATCTTTTTTTATGGTAAAATAAAATCGTGATGTGAATGGAAAATTTTAATTTCAAAAAAAAATATGGTCAAAATTTTTTGATAGATAATAATGTATTAAACAAAATAATCGACAGTATAGAAGTAGGCCAAGACGATTTAATAATTGAAATAGGAGCAGGTTCGGGAAATTTAACTAAAAGATTAAAGGATTTTAATTCGTATATTTTAGCTTATGAAATAGATCTAGAAACTTCTGTTTATTTAGATAAGCTTACTAATGAAAAAGTCAAAATTATTTATGATGATTTTTTAAATAGAAAGATATTAGATGACATAAAAAAAATAGAATATAAAAATCTTTATATTATTGGTAATTTACCATACTATATAACTACTCCGATAATAGAAAAAATAATTAAAGAAAAATTAAGACCAAAAGAAATGTATTTTATGACTCAAAAAGAGGTTGCAGAAAGATTATCAGCTTTACCAGGAAATAAAAATTATGGTTATATTACTGCTTATTTAAATTATTATTATACTATTACAAAACTATTTGATGTAAGCCCCAATTCCTTTAAACCTATCCCAAATGTAGAAAGTTCAATAATTAAATTAGCAATTCATAATAAATATTATACTGAAAATGAAGATAAACTAAATAGAATTCTTAAGGAATCATTTAGTTTTAAAAGAAAAACGCTTTTAAATAATTTGAAAAAATATAATAAAAAGACTTTAGTGGAAATATTAGAATCTAAAAATCTAAGTTTAAGTATAAGAGCAGAGCAAATATCTTTAGATATATTTATTGAACTAGTTCAGAAATTATAAATAAAACTTCTAAAAATGATATATTAGTATATCTTTTTTTATGTGTCATAATAAATAAATTAAAAAAGTTTCACGTCTTTTTATCTTGAATAGAACATAAAATTATATAGGTGAGTGCATGAGATTTAAAAAAGGAGATTTAGTAACAAGAAATAGTTATAATAATGATACTGTTTTTAAGATTCTAAATATTCAAGATGATATTTGTTATCTTAAAGGTGTAGATGTAAGACTATATGCTGATAGTAACGTTAACGACTTAGTAATTTATAAAGAAAAAACAAATGATAACTTTGAAGAAAGTTTAGAAGATATAGAAAGCTTAGATCGAAATGAATACTTTTTTATGCCAGCAAAAATATTGCATTTTGATGGAGACTCAGACTATTTACAAAGATGTTTAAGATTTTATAAAAGATTAAATATAAAAGCCGTCGGTAAAATTGTAAAAGAAGAACTTTTACCATCAAAAATTTATAAATTACTTCAAGAATATACACCAGATATAGTAATAATCACTGGACATGATGCTTTTTATTCACGTAAAGGCAGTTCAGATGATATTAATAATTATAAAAATTCAAAATATTTTTCTGAGTCAATTAAAATTGCTAGAAAATACGAAAAAAGTCATGATAAATTAGTAATTATTGCAGGGGCTTGTCAAAGTGATTATGAGGAGTTAATCAAAGCTGGAGCAAATTATGCATCTAGTCCTAAAAGAGTTAACATTCATGCTTTAGATCCAGCAATTATTGCCTCAACAGTTGCATTAACAGAAAAAAACACACCAGTAGATTTAATTGAAACGCTTGCTAAAACTAAATATGGCTCAAAAGGTATGGGTGGAATAAAGGGGAATGGTCTAATGTTTGTGGGGTATCCAAGATGATTGAAAGTATAAAAGAAGATATATTTAAACATTTAAATAAAGAAGTAAAAGTAGTTTCCAAAGAAAACAGAAATCGAAATGAAATATTTTTTGGTACTATTATTGAAATATATTCACATGTATTTGTAGTGAGTAATGGAAGTGATAGAAAAAGTTATAGTTATTCAGATATTTTAGCACGAGATATTCAAATTACATTTTTATAAAAAAAGTTGCATTTTTAACAATAATAATATAGAATTAGAGTAGGTGAAAACTTAGAAGGAGTGGATGTTATGAAGATTACATCAGTAAGTGTACGCAAAGTTGAAAAAGAAGGATCACGAATGAAGGGTATTGCTTCAGTTTTATTAGATGATGCATTCGCTGTACATGACATTAGAATAATCGAAGGAGATCAAGGTTTATTTATAGCAATGCCTAGTAGAAAAACAGCTACAGGTGGTTATAGAGATATAGCTCATCCTATTAATCCTGATATTCGCAAACAATTTGAAGATGCGATAATTGAAGAATTTGAAAAAACAGAATAATTCGCTATAAGCGAGTTTTTTTATGAAATTATTCATATCTTGGTTTTGTTAATCATAAGATTATTTAGGAGGCAATATGGATAAAATGATAGATGGAGCAGCTTTTACACATATAGTAAAAATTAATGATCGGAAAAACATTGTAATTAGTGGGATTAAAAAAATAATTAGTTTTGACGATCGAGAGTTTTTACTAGAATCAACGTTAGGTAATATTATAATTAAAGGAAGTGATTTAGAAATGATTAAACTAGATACTTTAGAAGGAAATGTATCAATTAAAGGAAAAGTAGATAGTTTTAGTTATACAGATATTGCTAATAAAGAAAGTTCTATATTAAGTAAATTATTTAAATGAGACAATTATTTTTATTAAGTGTTTCTTTAGCTTACGGAATACTCACTGGTTTAATATATTTTATACTTTTTAGATGTTTTAATTTAATAAAGAAAAAACATGAAATATTATTTTGCACAATTTATTTTGTTTTAATAACATTATTATATGTTGCTTTATTTTATTGGTTAAATAATGGTCTAATTCATTTATATATGAAACTCTTATTAGTTCTTGGTTTTTTAAGTTCTTATAAAATGTCAAATTTATGTAAAAGAATTAAGAAATAAGCTTTGCTCATACTTGTTATTTGTTTTAAGTGTTATAATAATTGTGCGGAGAGTGCATAATTATGGCAAAAGTTTCTAAAAAAGATAGAAGACGTTTGATGATTTGGTCTTTATTATTATTAGTTGTTGGTTCTTATTTAAGTGTGTTTGTTTATAATTATTGGTCAAAAATTTTGGCTAATTATGACTTAAAAGATAATTTGGAAAAACAATATCAATCTTTACTTGCTAATGAGAAAGAACTAAGTAGTGAAGTCACTAAATTACAAGATCCAAATTATGTGGCAAAATTTGCTCGAGAGAAATATATGTACTCTAAAGAAGGCGAAATTATAATTAGAATTACTGAATAATTGAAATTTTAACCAAAATGTGTTAAAATTTTTTATGTTTGGGGCCGTATTTGGTTTCGACAGAATATTTATAGTATTGTTTGCAAATGGTAGCTGAACCTAAGCAGCACAGTTTTTAAAATAACTGACAGATTTAATTTTAATACTGCTCTTTCATTTGCCTAATAGGCATAGAGCACTGTTACAGTACTAGTCTCACAAAGTATTGTAATGGTTCATAATAGTGAGATATATTTATAAATTGTTTTAGTTTATAAACAAAAATTTTAAAACTTAGCTAATGTTTTTTGATAAATTTCTATTCATTAGTGAAACAATAATTTATCTAAATTTGTAGACGACAATATTATTGTATTTTGGACAGCAGTTCAAATCTGCTCGGCTCCACCAAATGGAATTTTTACAACTCCCCGTAGATAGGGAGTTTTATTATGGTTTGAACTTTAAAAATCTCGCAAAAATCAAGTAAATATCATTAATTAAGTAAAGTGCAAAAAATCTATGCAAGAAGTTAGTGCAAGATTATTTAAAGAAAACTGCAAAAAAAGTGTATAAAAGTTTGCGATTTTTTTGCAAAAAAGCAATGTTAATTTTCAAATGTTCCAATGTCATCTAGAAAATGATATAATTATATAAGAAAAAAGTGATGTAAATGAAATTATTGTTATGCGGTGGTGGAGCTGGTGAACAAAATGCTTTAGCTAATCAAAAATTAAATGAAATAATAACAGATCATACTAAACCGTTGTTATATATACCTTTTGCAATGAGCGAAGAAAAGCACTCGTATCCGAGCTGTTTTGAATGGATTAAAGGTGAATTAAAAAATGTTGATATACCCTCAATTGAGATGGTTACGACTAAAGAAGAACTTACAAGTAAAACTTTAAGCGATTATTGTGCTATTTTTATTGGTGGTGGAAATACTTATAGTTTGTTATCAGATTTAAAAAGAAGTGGATCATTTTATAAATTGAAAGAATTTATTGATAATGAAGGCATTATAATTGGTGGAAGTGCTGGAGCAATTATTTTTGGTTATGATATAGATTGTATCAATTATATGGATTTAAATGACGTTGGACTGGAAGATACAAAGGGATTTGATGTGCTTAATGGATTATCAATTGCAGCACATTATACTAACGAAGATGAAGAAAAAACAAAAAAAGCTACAGAATATCTTAGGAATTTTTCATTAAGAAATAAGGTTATTGCATTACCAGAAGAAAATGCTATATTTTTAAACGGAACTACAATTGAAGTAATAGGAACAAGACCATATTTTATATTTGAAAATGGTGATATGACAAAATTTGAAATAGAACTACAGGAAAAAATAGTTTCTAAAAAATAAAGATTTTAAAATGAACACTAAAAAAGCGACAATAATTGTTATTTTAAACAATGCTCAAAAAGGCTCCCCAAAAATTGTATAAAAAAGTCAAGAAAAATCAACTTAGCCCTTTATTTATTGAGAAATAGGTTGCAAAATAAATGTAAAAAATTTCTAG
>CAZFQF010000015.1:0-13181 GCA_964520725.1 uncultured Muribaculaceae bacterium
AAGATGGTACAGTTTTTTATGCGACTACACAAATCAGTGAAAATGCAAGAAGTATAAGTTTAAATATTGATAATATCAAAGTTGAGTTAAAAAAAGTTAACGAATGATACTTATTAATGGCGAAGAATATTCAGTTGATAATATTTTAGAGAATACAAATTTTAAAGAAAATTTTCACGAACAAGTAAATCCTAACCTTCAGCTGACACAATATCAAATTAATGTCTTAAAAAGACTTCATATTGATTATGAAAATATTCCTTCTTTAAAAGAACTTATTTATATAATGAATGAAGTTTTTGATGAAACTTTAGATGAAGAATTAGAGTTGATTTTAGATGAGATATCCGAAAGAGACTATTATGAAAATTCCCAAAAATAAAATAAACAATATTATTGTTTATTTTTTATGCTGTTATATCTAAATCTGATCTATGACTTTCTACTATTAAATTTAATGGTTTATGATAGCTAATTTCTTCTTGTGAAAAGTTTTTCAAATTATTTTTTCTAGGAATAGTTATTACAGGGCCTAATCCTTTAATAATTGCTTGATAATATTCAAGATTGTCTTTTATACTACTTGAAGTTAAAAAGACACTCAAGTAAAGAATTCTTTCAAATAAATCTTTACTAATTATAATAACATCTTTTCCATTAGATATTTCTGTTAAAAATCCTGATTCGAATTCCGAAGAAATTAAAGTGTTTCGATCATTGTAATTCAAATACTTTAATTTACCTTTTTGATTTGTTTCATTAGCTATAATAATTTTGAAGTCATCTTTTTCAAAAAAAGCTTGAAACACTTCTAAAAAAGTCTCTTCCGATAAAGTTGGATCCGAAACAACTTTAATGATAAATGGCTTTTCATTATTAACTGTCTCTTTTAAAACAGCTAAATTATCTTTTACACTTTTCTTATCTTTGCCTTTTTTTTCTAATTTTTTTTGATTTTTTATATTAAATATTTCTAGCATCTTTTTATATAATAAATCTAATAAAGAATTTAACTTTTCATCTTCCACACCAAATTCTAGTGTTTCTAACAAATTTTTATAATATAAAATGGTTTCTTCATAATTATTAATGTTGCCTGTTTGTTTATAACTTAGAATTAATCTATTAATATTCGAAATTGCTTTAACAATAATAATTGCTTTATTACGAATCGGTAAATCTTTTAATAATTTAAATTGTTTGTTTCGAGTAAACTTATCTGTTGATTTACAACTAATTGATGTTATAATTAAACTTGTAATATCACCACCAAATAATTTAGATAAATCTTCGATATTGTATTTTGTATTCGATATTATATTATATAAAAAACCAGCTGAAATGACGTTATCATCAAAGTCAAGTGTTCTTAAAGTATCTCCGCTTATTAATGATTCCATTATAATAGTTGGGATTAAACTTCTCTCATTTGTTGTTTCTACAAGAGATTTGACCATAAAAATAAATGCTCTACTACTATTGTTCATTATAATTATCTCCTTTAAAGATAAAGTTTATTATATAATGAAATATTTGAAAAGTAAATTATAATTTTATTGTCAATTAAAAGGAATTGGAATTTAAAATAAACAAATTCTCATAATAATGGTATAATATAAATAGTTACCAGAAATAAGGATAAAATAAGTTTATTTTAAATATTTTTTATTTATTAGTTGGGAGAGTAAAAATGAACAATTACAATTTATTAAATCTTTTAGATAATGAACAAAATTTAGATGAATTAACAAAGTTAAATAACTTTGGGTTCTTTAAATTAAATTATTCTAATTATTTATCTCTTTATCCTAATTCTAGATTAATATTTATTGATTTTGAAAATTTGAAAGATTTAAATACTTCTTTCGGCCATGAAGGTGGAAATTTATGTTTTGTTTCTTTTGGAGAAATCTTAAAAAAGATTTTTCTTAATAGTTTACTATCTCGTAAACACGGAGATGAATTTTTGATTTTAACTAATTTTTCATACGAAGAAATTGAGGAAAAATTTTCTTTATGTCAAAAAATGATTAAAGAACACTTTAATTCAAAGAAAATTCCAATAATATATAACTTTAATGCAGGAATTGTTGATGCTACTTTTGATTTAGAAGAATCTATTGATAAAGCAGATATAACAATGTATAATGCTAAATCTCAAAAATTAAATTATATTAAATTTGATTCTAATGTATATGAAACAAATCAAAAAGGGAAAGCTTTTATAAACCAAATAGATACTATGCTAGTTTTAAACGCTTTAACTTTATCATCTCAAAGAGTTTTTAAAAATAATATGGTTCCTACTGATATTATAGATATTTATTCACGAAATCAAGATCATAAAAGTATCTTTATGGGAAATAATTTAAGCTTATTACAAAAAAATATTCGTTTGCGTAAACTGGATTATCATAATTTAGAAAAGATTATTAGTAAAGAAAATGAAAATTCAGATAATAAAATGATTATTAATATTCACTCTCAATCAGTAGTTAATTTAGATCAATTTTTTTTTGATTATATAATTAAATATAAAACAAAATTTAAAAACTTTATTTTATGTATTATTATTAATGATTTTAGTGGAGATTTTGATAATTTATATAAAAATATAAATTTCTTGAATAAAATTGGATTTACTATTGCTTTAAGTAGTTTAGACTTTAATCAAAATAATCCTATTTTAAATATTTGGCGAGATATTGATGTTTCTTATATAAAAATTAATCGCCAGTGCTGGAAAAAAGCTCAAAGTGATTTTAAAACCTCAACTTTATTAAAGTCAGTTCTTAGCTCATTTGACCAAAATAAAACTAATCCTATTTTTATGAGAGTAGAAACTGAAGAAG
Organism: uncultured Muribaculaceae bacterium; assembly: GCA_964520725.1. Classification (GTDB taxonomy): domain Bacteria; phylum Bacillota_I; class Bacilli_A; order RF39; family UBA660; genus DUUS01. Next base: position 2,853 of record CAZFQF010000015.1, read on the forward strand.
AAATCAATTATATTTCTACTATTACTGATAAAGCGTTTTTAATTGGAAATGCTTTAGAAGAAGAAAAACCATTCTAAAAACGCTTATTTGTTAATTTAAGCTTTTTTTATTCTTATGATATAATAAATTCAGGTGATACAATGTTTAAGAAAGCTATTAAAATCGGAGCTAAATATACGAAACCTTTGTTAGTTGCTAATGCTTTATATAAAAACAGAAAAATAATTAATAAAATTAATACTTTAATTGTTTTAAATTCAGAAGGCGATATTTTAACCTGTTCTCATGTTGCGGATGTGTTTTTAATGGCCGAAGAAATAAATGAAGTTTTTCCTGACATTTTGCAAAGTACAAAAAACATGAATAAAAGGCAATTAAAAAGTCTTCAAGAAAAATATGGAATTGAGGATTCTACAATTGTGGGGGTTTATAATATTCTTGTAGATATTGCTGAAAATTTAGGCAAAATAAATATAATTAAACATTCTTATTTAGATTTAGCAATAATTAAATTAGAAGGTTCTAAAAATATATTAATTAAAAATTTTCCTATTTTTAATACCTATGATAACGCTTTAGGAACTTCGGTATGCAACCTTGGTTTTGCTTTTCCTGAATATGATACTTTTATTTATGATAAGGAAAACGAAAAAATTAAAGTCACAAACAAAATCATGAATTTCCCATTATTTCCTTTACCAGGAATTATAACTAGAAATGTTATTGATAAAAATGGAAATATTACAATGTTTGAAACTAGCATGCCTTCTTTACCAGGTCAAAGCGGAGGACCAATTCTGAATACTAAAGGAGAAATAGTTGGAATTCAAGTAGGTTCAACTAAAATTGTTTCTTCATTTGGAGAAACTGCTTTTAATGTTGATTTAGGAGTGGCAATAAACACTAGAACAATCACTGATTTTTTAGATAAAAATCAAATTTCTTATAATAAAATTATAAAATAATGATATAATAAATTAAAGGTAGTGATGATATGTGCTTTAAAGAAATCACTTTAAATATTGCTAATAATATTGTTTTAGTAACTTGTTTTCTTTTTTCTGCTGCTTATCTTATTTACTTCTTAATTATTAAAAAAAGAAAAACGAAGATAGGTTATATTTTAGTCGCTATCCTTATAATTTTATTTGGTTTATTAATTAATAAGGGGGTTATTAATAATATGAAGAAATGTGCTGCTCAAATTGTTACAAATGTAAATAAAGAGGAGGAACCTAATTCTACTACGACTAATATTACTACAACTATTACAACTACAAAAAAAACAGAAACCACCACGAAAAATACAACTAAGACAACTACTACTAATAAAAGTGAAACTTACGTAGGTGAAACTTCAAAAGGATATCAACTCGAGAAAAAAAGCGGAGCTTATTATATTGATCATTATTTAATTGTTAATAAATCATATCCACTTGACAGTAATTGGATTCCATCTAATACTTATTCAAAAATTAGTGCCGAAATATGTAAAACCTGTATAGATAATACCGCTTATGAATCTTGGTTAAAAATGAAAAATGATGCTATATCAATAGGATTAAATATATATATTGCTAGCGGCTATCGATCTTACCAATATCAAGGTGAGCTTTATCAAAGTTATTTAAAAAGAGATGGGAAAGATGCGGCGGATACTTACTCTGCGAGAGCCGGACATTCAGAGCATCAAAGCGGAATTGCTTTTGATTTAAATTCAGTAGATTCTTCTTTTGCCGCAACTGACGAAGGAAAGTGGGTTAATGATAATGCTCATTTATATGGCTTTATTATTAGATATCCAAAAGATAAAACTAATGAAACGGGTTATAAATACGAGTCATGGCATTTAAGATATGTTGGCTTAGAATTAGCAGAAAAGCTTTATAATGATGGCAACTGGATTACAATGGAATCATATTTTGGAATAGATTCTAAATATTCTTAGGAGGGTTTAAAATGGAAGATACAAAAATGGAAGATTTAAAATTAGAAATAAATGCGATACAAAAAGTTGATGAAGAGGAAGCTAAAAGAAGAGGATATTCAGATAGAGTTTCTTGGTGTAAACATATGTTAACTGAGGAAAGTGATCTTATTGCGGAAAGTGTAATTAGTATATCTGATAGATATGAAATTCCTTTAGAAAATATTGCTAAATTGTTTGATCCATCTGATTTGACGATGGCATCACGCGTTTATCAGGTAATAAAAAATAAAAATAAACCTACTATAAATCAAATACACTAGGTGTTATTTTTTTTGCGTGATATAATTTAAGTAGGTGAAAAATTTATGAATATATTAAATTATCTGAAGGATAATACACTTTTTATTATCCCAAACAATCAAAAAAATAAATTATTAACAATAATAAACGATAATAAAAAATTAATGAATATTAAAATTTTTACTTTAGAAGAAATCAAAAAAAAACTTTTATTTAATTATGATGAAAAAACAATTAATTTTTTAATTAATAAATACGATTTAAGTTATTCTAATGCTCAAGATTTAATTTCAAACCTTTATTACTTACCAGAACATTTATTTAACCAAAAGCTTATTCACCTGTCAAATATAAAAAAAGAATTAGAAGAAAATGAACTTTTATATTTTGATAATTATTTTTCAGATTCTTTAAAAAATAAACAAGTTTATGTATATGGATTTGATTATTTATACAAATTTGATTTATTTCTATTAGATAAAATTAAAAAACTAACCAATTTAGAAATAATCTCCCAATCAACAGATAACTTTTCTCATCTGGTTTTGAAATTTAAAAATATTAATGAAGAAATAGAATTTGTAGCAAATGATATTTTAGAGAAAATTAATAGCGGAATCGATATTAATAAAATTTTTCTTACTAACGTTCATGAGGATTATTTAAGTACCATAAAAAGGATTTTTATCTTTTATAATATTCCAATTAATTTGAATGAAAAAATCTCACTTTATAATCTTCCTATCAGCTATAAACTTTTAAATCATTTAGATAAACACGAAGAAATAATCGGAGAAATTAGCGACAAAAAAATAAAAGATTTATGTATTAATATTTTTAATAAATATTATTGGGCAGACAATTTATTATTAGTAAAAAACATGTTAGAATATGAATTTAAAAACGCCAATATTAATAACAATCTTCGTACTAATGCGGTAAATACTTCAGAATTAAAAAATAGTTTCATTAACGAAGATGACTATATTTACTTAATTGGTTTTAATAAAGATTATATTCCTTATATTCACAAAGACGAAACATTAATTAATGATAAAGAAAAACCAGAATTTTTAGAACAGAGTTGGGAATTGAATAATATCGAATCTAACATTTGGAATAAAATCATAAATAAAAACAAAAATTTAATTATTACATTCGCAGAAATGAATTTGAAAAAAAATTTAGAAATTTCACCATTACATAACAATTTACAAGTAATAGAAAAAAAATATAAAGTTAGCAGTTTCTCTCATCAAAGTAACAATTTTAATCTAGGAATTTTATTGGATGAATTTTTAAAATTCGGGAATATTTCTTTAGAGTTAAATAGATTGAAATTTAATTACCCTCAAACAAATTATTTACAATATAATAATGATTATCGACCTATTTCTTCAAAATTAATAAAAGATTTTTTTAGCAATAAGATTTCATTATCATTTACTAAAATGAATACTTATTATGAATGCTCTTTTCGTTACTATTTAGATTATATTTTAAAGTTAAATTCTTATGAAGAAAGCTTTGAGGCATATCTAGGGAGCTTATGTCATTATATTCTCTCTAAAATTTATGATAACAATTTTAATTTTGATAATACAAAGCAAGAGTATATAACTAATCATCTTTTTAATTTATCTGAAGAAAATATTATTTTTATGAATAAAGTCTGCGAGGAACTAAAATTTACAGTCGAGCATATCAAAAGTCACTTAAAACATAGTTTATTTAAAGAAATAGAATGTGAAAAAAATATTATAATTAAACAAAATAAAGATATTCAAATTGAATTTAATGGGATTATCGATAAAATTTTAAGGTTTGAAAATAAATTAGCAATTATAGATTATAAAAGTTATAGTCCTGATACAGATTTATCGTTAATTCATCATGGCTTAAAAATGCAGTTACCTATATATATATATTTAATTAAGAATTTATATCCCGATTCCAAAATTGTAGGAATTTATTTACAACATATTACTCAAAATATCCCAATGTTTAATCCTAAAAAAAGTATTAGTAAAATTAAAAAAGACAGTTTAAAACTTAATGGATTTACCACTAATATTGAGAGTATAATTAAAGAACTTGATGATACTTATGAAAACAGTGAATTTATCAAAGGTTTAAGTATGACTGCTAACGGCTTTAGTCACTATGCTAAATTATTAACTGATTTGCAATTTGAAAATTTATATACTGTTGCAGAAGAATCTTTAAATAAATGTATTCAAAATATTCTTGAAGGAAAATTTGATATTAATCCTAAAATCTTGAATCAAAATAATATTAGTTGTAGTTATTGCAAGTATAAATCAGTTTGTTTTGTTAATGAACATAATTATAATTATATTTCTAGTGATAAGGATTTAAAAATCTTGGGAGGTAATAATAATGCCTAAATGGACAGACGAGCAGTTAAATGCTATTAATAAAATTGGGACTAACATTATTGTATCAGCAGGTGCGGGCTCTGGTAAAACAGCTGTATTAACTCAAAGAGTTATAACTAAATTGCAATCAGGAATCCATGTTAACGAACTTTTAATTTTAACTTTTACTAATAATGCGGCTAGTGAAATGAAGGAACGAATAAAAAAAGAAATCATATCCTCTGAAAATCTTAAAGAAGAATTAAAATATATTGATAGTGCCTCAATTACAACCTTTGATGCTTTTGCTTTATCTTTAATTAAAAAATATTATTATTATCTTAATTTAAATAAAGATATTAGTATTATTGATGCCTCAATTATTTCATTAAAAAGAAAAGAATTTCTTGATCAAATCTTTAATGATCTTTATAAAAATAAAAATTCAGAATTTATAGATTTTATTACAACTTTTGGTAATAAAAATGATATTGAAATAAAAAATATGATTTTAAAAATTGAACAAAAATCGGATTTATTAATAGATAAAGAAGAATATTTAAATAATTATATAGACACCTATTATAATAAAGATAATATTGATTCGTTATTCCAGAAATACTTAGATGTTTTATTTAAAAGAATAAGTTATCTTAAAGATTGTTTAGATAACCTCAGTTATCATGTCGATGGGGATTATTATTCTAAATTGCAAAACCTTTTGCTACCGCTTTTTAATGCTAATGATTATATTAGTATTTTAAATAATTTAGAAATAAAACTCCCTAATTTGCCAAGGAACTCCTCTGATGAGGCTAAGTATTTTAAAGAGCAAATAAAAAAGATAATTGATGAAATAAAACTTTTTGTTATAGATAATTCCGATGATTTAATTCAAGAACTATATAAAACAAAAAATCATGCTCAAGTTATAATTAATATTTTAAAAGAGCTAAACTTCAAAATTTTTGCTTATAAGTGCGAAAAGAACTCTTTTGAATTTAATGATATTAGTAAGTTTGTAATTAAGTTAATTGAAAACTTTCCTGAAGTATTAGAAGATTTAAAGAATTCTTATAAAGAAATAATGATCGATGAATATCAAGATACTAGTGATATTCAAGAAAAATTTATTTCATTAATTGAAAATAATAATATTTATATGGTTGGAGATATTAAGCAATCTATTTATCGTTTTCGAGATGCTAATCCTTATATTTTCAAACAAAAGTATGACTTATATAAAAATGGTTTAAAAGGTTATAAAATCGATTTAAATAAAAATTTCAGATCTAGAGGCGAAGTATTAGAAAATATTAACCTAATTTTTAATCGCATTATGGATGATGAAATGGGCAATGCAAACTACATTGAAGAGCATCAAATGATTTTTGGGAATAGTTCTTATAACGAAGAAGGAAAAACTAGCTATAATAATAATTTAGAAATTTTAAATTATAGTTCTGATAATAAATTTAGTAAAGATGAAATTGAAGCTTTTCTAATTGCCAATGATATTCAAAAGAAGATTAAAGAAAAGCATCTGATATTTAAAGAAGGAAAACTAAAAACTTGCACATTTAGCGATTTTTGTATTTTAATGGATCGAACCAGTTCTTTTGATATATATAAAAAAGTTTTTGACTATTTAAAAATTCCTCTAACAGTGTATAAAGATGAAAATATTCTACATAACAATGAAACTTATCTGATAAAAAATATTATCTCTTTGATTTTAAGAATTAAAAACAAATTATTTGATTCCAACTTTAAACTTTTTTATACAAGTATTGCAAGAAGTTATTTATTTAATATTAGTGATGAAGAAATATTTCTTGTTATTAATAGTAATAATTTTTATAAAACTGATATTTATCTAAAGTGTAAAGAGATTTCTAAGAATCTTGACTATATGAGTAATAAAGAACTTGTAGAAATAATTATTGATAGGTTTGATTTTTATATTAAGATGATATCAGCAGGAAATATTAATCACAGATCAATTGTCTTAGATAATTTACTCGAAAAGATGACCCAATTAAATAAAGTTGGAATTACTATTTATGATTTAGAAAGTTATTTTGATTTTTTAATCGAAAATAATGAAGAAATAAAAATTGTGGCAATTATTAACAATAGTAATTCTGTAACTATAACTAATATTCATAAATCAAAAGGTTTAGAGTATAATATCTGTTATTATAGCGGATTATATAAACGTTTTAATTTAAGAGATTCTTTTGAAAAAATTCTTTTTAGTAAGGATTATGGTTTAATTATTCCAACGAATAATTCAGGTCTAAAAAATACGTTTGTTTATACTTTGTTTAAAGAAAAATATATTGAAGAAGAAATTTCTGAAAAAATTAGGCTATTTTATGTATCATTAACTAGGTGTAAAGAAAAGATGATTTTTCTAACTTCTTTTGAAGATAATAAAATAATAATTAATAATTCAGCGGGCTTAGTTAATTATTTAATTAGAATTAATTATCGATCTTTTAATGATATTATTTTATCAATATATAATTCTATCGAAAAATATATTACTAATATTGAGCTACCAAATATAACTAATGACTATAAATTTAAAAAAGAATATACTAACGCAAGTAATGATTTTGAAGAAAAAATTATTGTTAACGAAATTAATTTTAATTCTGAAATAATTGCTAATACTCAATTTTCAAAATCAAATATAAAATTATTTAGTACTGAAGAAAAAAATAATATTAATTTAGGAAATAAAATCCATTATATTTTAGAAAACATTGATTTTATAAATCCCGATTTATCTAAATTATCTGATTATGAAAAAGATATTGTTATGAGTTTTTTAAATCACCATGTTTTAAGAGATAAAACACAGGCTAAAATTATAAAAGAATATGAATTTATTAATCCTTCGACTACCAAAATCGAAAAAGGAATTATTGATTTATTATTAGTTTATAAAGATCATATTGATATTATTGATTATAAACTAAAATATACTGATGATGAAAATTATTTAAAACAATTGAATGGCTATAAATTGTATTTGAGACAGATAAGCAATAAAAAAATTAATATTTATTTATATTCACTTTTAGATAAAAAATTAATCAAATTAGATTAGTTTTTTTATTTTTGATTTTTGACATCTATAAATAGTTACAGTAATATTCTTTTAAAAGGAGATTATATGACTTATGACGAAAACCAAATAGAAGCTATTAAAAGCTTAGAAAACACCTTATTAATTGCTGGTGCCGGAAGTGGTAAAACTTCGACAATTATCGGTAAAATTTCGTATTTAATAGAAAATAATTTTTACCAAGATAAAGAAATACTTGTTCTTTCATTTACTAACGAAACAGTTAATTCGCTTAAAAATAAAGTTGATTATAATGTTGATATTATGACTTTTCATAAACTAGCTCTTGAAATAATAAAAATCAAGGTTAACAATATTTCTATTTCTAGTGATTATGAAATGGAATATATAATCAAAGAATATTTAAACTCCTATGCTATTTATCATAAGAAGACTAATATATTATATAAAAAAATTTTAAAGAATACTGAATATCAACAATTAATAACTTTAATTAAAAGTTTTATTAATATTTATAAATCTAACTTTTCTAATATTAATTATCTATATTCTTTTTATAAAAAAAGTTTTTTTCTGAATAAATATTATTATAAAATAATTTTAGATATTTATTTGATTTATTTAAGAGAGTTAGAATCTTCTAGTAAAATGGATTTTAATGACTTAATTATTAAAGCTACTGAATTAATTAAATCTAATTTAATTAAAACTCCATACAAATTCATTATTATTGATGAATTTCAAGATAGCTCTAAAATTAGATTTGATTTGGTTAATAGCATTGCTATTCAAAATAAGGGAAAAGTTTTTGTTGTTGGAGATGATTATCAATCTATTTATCGTTTTAGTGGATGTGATATTTCACTTTTTACTAATTTCGGAAATTATTTACCAAACTTAAAAATAATTTATTTGAATCACAATTATCGAAATTCTCAATCACTTATAAATATTGCCAATCATTTTATTATGAAAAATAAAAAACAAATTCCTAAAAATAGTATTTGTCATAAAAATCTTATCAAACCCATTAAACTTATTTTTTATGTTAATAAGAATACAATTATTAACAAAGTTATAGAGTTAATACCTAAAAATATTCTTATTTTAGGAAGAAACAATAGTGATAAATCTTTTTTTAATATTGAAGAAAACGATCAGATAAAGTTTTTGACCATTCATAAAGCAAAAGGTCTAGAAGCAAATAATGTAATCCTAATTAATCTTTATAATAAAATAAATGGTTTTCCTTCAAAAATCAAAAACGAAAAAATCATTTCTAATCTTTTAAGTAAAGATTATATTCTTTATGAAGAAGAAAGACGTTTATTCTATGTTGCTTTAACTCGAACCAGGAATTTTATTTACTTATTAGCACCTCTTAATAATTACTCAATATTTATTAAAGAATTCCTTAAAAATTATAAAGATTATATCGATATTATTCACATTGATTAACTATTATTTCCGTAATCGGAAATCCTTTTATCTCTATTTCAAGATTATATTCTTCTGAGTTTTTCTTTTTTTGAATTTTTACAAAATTATTTAAGGCTGTTGTAATATTTTCATTACGAACTTCATAGCAGTTTTCATAAGAGCAAATTTTTAAATATTTTGTTTTAGGATTTTGCTCATTTATATACTTAGTGAAATTATTAGTATTTAGATTATTTAATTTTATTTTTTGATAATAACAAGGCTCATAAGCATATGTTTTATTACTAAAGGTAATAATAAAACTTAAAACTATTATTCCAAATAAATATAAATACTTCTTCATACTAACACCTATTTTTATTATGCACAATATTCATTTTTTTATTTAATAGAAAATTTTTATTCCAATAATTACATATAATTAATATATAAATAGTGATGTAATGTAAAAATAATAAATAAATTCCCTCTTTTTAGTTTTGAAAATTTATCAATATTAGCTTTATATAAGAAAAATTTTATATATTTTTTATTAAAAAATTAATTAAAATTTATTTTGACAAAGAAAAATATCAGCTTTTAAAGCATGATATTTATTTAATTGCTAATTAAGCTGATACTATTAATTTTTGTCCTATTGATAAAACATTATTTGTTAAATTATTTAACCTTTTTATTTCTTCAACCAACATATTATATTGGTTTGCTATTGACCAAAGAGTTTCTCCTCGTAAAACCTCGTGAATTTTAGATGATGACACCATAGATACTTCTCCATTTATTTTTAATGTTTGACCTATTGACAAATTATCACTAGTTAAATTGTTTAATCTTTTTATATTAGCTACAGTAGTAGCGTATTGTCTTGCGATTGAATATAAGCTTTCACCTGATTTTACTGTGTGAGTTATATTTCCGGATGGTTCAGGAACTGTTCCACTTATTTGCAATACTTGACCTATTGATAAGTTATTGTTAGTTAAATTATTTAATCTTTTTATATCATCTACATTAGTCCCATATTTTTTTGCAATTGAATATAAACTTTCACCTGATTTCACTGTGTGAGTTATATTTCCGGATGGTTCTGGAACTGGTTCAGGAACTGTTCCACTTATTTGCAATACTTGACCTATTGATAAGTTATCACTAGTTAAATTGTTTAATCTTTTTATATCGGTTAC
>CAZFQF010000016.1:0-3509 GCA_964520725.1 uncultured Muribaculaceae bacterium
TAATTTAGTTAAAATGGATGTTTTAATTAATGGAGAAGTAGTTGATGCCTTAAGTGTTATTGTTCACAAAGATTTTGCTTATGCAAGAGGAAGAACAATCACTAAAAACTTAAGAGAAATTATTCCTAGACAATTATTTGAAGTACCTATTCAAGCTAGTATTGGCTCAAAAGTAATAGCTAGAGAAAATATTAGTGCGATGCGTAAAAATGTTTTAGCTAAGTGCTATGGTGGAGACGTTTCTCGTAAAAGAAAATTATTAGAGAAACAAAAAGAAGGTAAAAAAAGAATGAAGATGGTTGGTAGTGTTGAAGTTCCACCTGAAGCTTTCTTAAGTGTTTTAAAAACAGAAAAATAAAAGAATTAATAATAAGGTGGGTAAGTTGTTACACTACTAATGTTGTTTTAAAGAAGAGAAGAATAGGCTTTCCTTAATAAGAAACTATTCTTTTTAATTGTTATTTTAAAGAAATGGTCTAAAATAAGGATTTTAATAAGAATGATTTACAAATCTTCTGACATTTATTATAATAAATGATAGTGAGGTAAAAAATATGGAAAGTATTTATATTCATATTCCGTTTTGCAAAAATATTTGCGCATACTGCGATTTTTGTAAAAAAATTTATAATTCTAAAGATGCATTAAGATATTTAGAAGCTTTGGAAGATGAAGTTCAAGAGTTTTACTTAAATGAAACGGTTAAAACAATTTATATTGGCGGAGGAACTCCGTCAGCTTTAAGTGAAGAAGAATTAAAAAAATTATTTGAAATAGTTAGTAAGTTTGAAAAAGAAGAAGATTGTGAAATTACTTTTGAATGTAACTGGGAAGACATTAATGAATTAATTTTAGATATTTTAAAGATTAATCATGTAAATCGTTTAAGTATTGGAGTAGAATCCTTTAATGCTGAAAAACTAAAATTTATGGGAAGAATTTGTAATTTTGATGATTTAAAAGCAAGAATCAGTCTGGCAAGATATAAAGGATTTAATAATATTAATCTTGATTTAATGTATGGAATTCCTAAAGAAGAAATGGAAGTCTTAAAAAAAGACATAAAAATGTTATTAAAATTAAATCCTGAACACATAAGTCCTTATTCGTTAATTATTGAAGATAATACTATTTCTAGAGTTAGAAAAGATACGAATATTGATGAAGATTTAGAAACTGAGATGTTTGAATATATTAAAAAGAAATTAAAGTCTAAAGGCTATAATCATTATGAGGTGAGTAATTTTGCTAAAGATGGTTATGAATCTAAACATAATTTAACTTATTGGAACAATCATGAATATTATGGGTTTGGTTTAGGAGCAAGTGGTTATATTAATGGTTTTAGATATGAAAATACAAAAAATTTAAACTTTTATTGTGAAGGAAAGTATCGTCATAGTGAAAATTTACTATCTAAACAAGATATTATGGATTACGAATTAATGCTGGGGTTTAGAAAAACTAAAGGGATTAATCTTCAAGATTTCTTTGATAAATATGGAGTTAATATTCAAGAAACCTTTCCTATAAAGCCTCTTATTAAAAACAAAGATTTAATATATAAAAATGGTTATGTTTTTATAAATCCTGATAAAATATATGTTATGAATGAAATTCTTCTTAAATTAATATAATTATAGTGTCTAATATTTGTCAAATAATTATCAATTGAAAAAATTTATAATTATGTTAAAATAGATTTATAGTAAAGAGGTTATTTAATGAAAAAATTAATAAAATTAATTATATTTTTAATGGCGATTAGCTTTTATGGAGGCATAAATGTTAATGCAGCGAAACTAACTTTTGATGGGGATAATACAATTTCAAAAGAAGGAACCGAGAATATTATTTTGGATCGAGGATCAGATGAAATTACTCAAGTAAAATTTCAAATTACTATTGACGATGCTACTAAGGCAACTTTAGGATTAACAGAAAATAAAGAATTAGCTGTTGGGACAGTTTCACTTGGAAACTCAATTTTAAATGGGACAGGTGAAGGATGGGTATTTAGTAAGGATGGCGTTATAGCTATTCTGAATATCACTAACAAAAATAATATGGGTAGTGATGTTAAAGTCACTTTAAAAATAACTAATGTAGAATTTACTTTAAAAGATAAAGAAGAGGTTTTAAAAGGACCACAATACGATTACTCTAAAGAAATAACTTTAAAACCTATTACTACGACTACAACGACAACTGAAAAACCAAAGAGTAACAACGCATCTCTTACTGGGATAACTTTTTCGAGCGGTACTTTAACGCCAGCGTTTGAAACTAATACTAAAGCTTATAAAGTTTTTGGAATAAAAGATACAATAAAATCAGTAACTATTAATCCTAAATGTGATAATTGTAGTTTTACAATTAGTTGTGAATCTGGTTGTACAAATTTTGCTAACCAACAAAAGCCTAATTTAGAAATCGGAAAAAATGTTATTAAAATTGCAACAATTAGTGAATCAGGAACAAATAACTTAGAATATACATTTACAGTTTACCGAGGAGAAACAACTGATAACTCTGCTTTCTTAAAAGAATTAAGCCTGGAAGAATTAAAACTTAATGAAAAATTTGATAAAAATATTTTAGATTATACAGTTTCTGTTGATTATGATATTACAGATATAAAATTAAAAGCAACTCCTGAAGATTCAACAGCTAAAGTTGAAATAAAAGGAAATAATAATCTAATCGTGGGCGATAATGTTATAACAATTACAATAACATCAGCTGAAACAGGTGATAAAAAAATTTATAATATTACTGTTACTAGATTAGAAGAAGGAAAAGAAGTTGAAAAGACTAATTTAGCCACTACAGCGACAATAAAAAAAGATAATAAGACTTTATTGATTATTATCATTTCGGTTGTAGCACTTGCAATCATTGGATTATCAGCATATTTTATCTTCTTTAAGAAAAAAAATAAAGATAAGAAAAATAAAAATGGTAAAAATCCTGAAATTATAAGTGATGAAGGAGAAATAAAAAAAGGTATTTCTGAAACTGAAATAGAAATAAAAGAAAATGAACTTCGAGAAGATTTAAACGTTCTTGAAGAAAAAGATAAACCAGCAACAGTTGATGAGGCTTTAGCTGATTTAATGACAACTAAAGAAATAATTTTAAATAATGATTAAATTTAAAAAACTTTTCTAATTCAAATAGAAAGTTTTTTTATTGCCAAAAGTTAATAAAAGTTTAGAATTAACTTAAGATAAGGAGACAAATTATGAAGCCTAAAGCTAATAAAACAATCGGAATAATAAGTGCAATAGCAATTCTTTTATTAATAACAACAGGAGGAACATTTGCATGCTTTTCAGCATCTTTAACCGGGGTAGGGACAAGCTAACCTTTACAAAGTTATTTAATATTAGTTTTATAGAGTAAATTTATTAATTCGAATCTTATACCACTTAATATAATATATTAGGTGGTTTTTGATGGAATTTATTGCTCATAGAGGTTTATATAATGAAAATATAGGTGAAAAT
>CAZFQF010000016.1:3519-13144 GCA_964520725.1 uncultured Muribaculaceae bacterium
AATACTTTCTCAGCATTTGATAACGCTTTTAGTAATGCTTATATTGGAATAGAACTTGATGTTAGAAAAACTAAAGATAACAAAGTTGTAGTTATTCATGATTCTTTTATTTCCAGAGTAAGTGATGGGATTGGGCTTGTTAAAAATAAAACTTATAATGAATTATTAAAATATAATTTCGGAAAAAAGTATTTAGAAAGAATACCTTTATTTCAAGATGTAATTAATAAATACCGTGATAAAATTTTTATTATTGAATTAAAGGATAAAATTAATATTGAAGAGCTTAATTTGAACGAAAAAAACACTTATTATATTTCTAGTTTTAATAATGATTATCTTAGAAATATTCCAGTTTCTAATAAATATAAAAAAGGCGTAATTAGTTATGGCTTAAATAATCCATCTAATTTAGAAGATTTAGATTTTATTATGATTTTAGACTCATTTATATCTGATAAAATATATGAATATTATCATAAAAAAGGAATTGAAGTAATGATTTATGGGGTTGGGAAAAAAATAAATTTAAATTTAAGTGAGAAATATCGAAAAAATATTAAGTATATTATTTAATAATTATTAAAGTCGGTTGAAAAAGAAAAAAAATAATGTTAGAATTAGAATATCTAGAGGTGGTAGAAATGTTAGAAAGAACAAATCTTTTTAAAACTGAAGACTTTGAGGATGCTTTACTAGAAAAGACGATTAAAGAAGTTTATGATGCTTTGGAAGAAAAAGGATATAATCCAATTAATCAATTAGTGGGGTATTTAATTAGCGGAGACCCAGGATATATTTCTTCATACAAAGATGCTAGAAGTAAAATCTTGGAATTTGATCGTACTAAGTTACTTATTACAGTTTTAAGAAAATATCTAAAGCAATGAGATATTTAGGTTTAGATTTAGGAACTAAAACTTTAGGACTTGCTACTAGTGATAAGTTAGGAATTATTGCATCTCCTTATAAATTGATTCGTTATCAAAATATTGATTTTTTAATTGCGGAATTATTAGAAGTAATTAAAAATGAAAAGATTGATGAATTAGTTTTAGGACTTCCTAAAAACATGGATGGATCTTTAGGGTATGCTGCGCAAAGAAGTTTAGATTTTAAAGAATTATTAGAAAAGAAATGTGATTTAAAAATTCATTTAATAGATGAACGTTTAAGTACGGTAGAAGCTGAGAATCTGCTTATTAATGCGGATTTATCTAGAAAAAAAAGAAAAAAAATAATAGATGAGGTATCTGCAAGTATAATCTTGGATACTTATCTTAAGAAAGTTGGATAAAAAATGGATAAAAGTACAGGAAAAATAACAATTAAAAATAATGAAGGAGTAGAACTAGAATGTGATGTTTTATTTACATTCGATGATGAAGATACAAAAAAAAGTTATATTGTATTTACCGATAATTCTCTTGATGAAGACGGTAAAGTAAAAGTATATGCTAATACTTATGATCCTGAGGGTAAAAGTGATGATTTAGGAGAAATTAAATCTGAAAAAGAATGGCAAGTACTTGAAAGTTTGCTTGCTGAAATTCAGAAAAAAGTTGAGGGAAATGATGGAGAAAAACAAGCTTAATATTGATACAATTATCTCTAAAGTTGTTTTAATTTTAACAATTGGAATTGTTGTTGCTTTAATAGGATTTGCCGGCATTTCCTTATTTTTCTTATCTCCAGTTGATTCTAAGAGCGATGGTTTTACGGAGTTTAAAGTAGAAGAAGGCTGGTCAAAATATAAAATAGCCGAAGAGCTTGAAGATGCTAAGCTTATTAAAAATTCATTTTTTTTCAAGTTTTATATGAAAGTAAATGAAAAAGAACTATATGCAGGAACTTATAAATTATCAAAAAGTATGACCGTTGATGAAATTATTAGAGTTTTAAATGAAGGGAATTCGCTTGAAAATGAGACAATTACCATTACTTTTATCGAAGGTAAAAGGTTAACTAGTTATGTAAAAAAGATTAGCGAAACTTTTGGATTTACTGAAGAAGAGATCTTAACTAAAATTACTGATAAGAAATACCTTCAATCTTTAATTGATCAATACTGGTTTATTGGTGAAGATATCTTAGATGAAAATTTATATTTTCCTTTAGAAGGTTACTTATTTCCTGATACATACATAATAAAGAAAAGTGCTTCAATTGAAGAAATAATTGGGAAAATGCTTAGCACAATGGATAATAAGTTAAGTGTCTATAAAGATGAAATAAGCTTATCTAGTTATAGTGTTCACAAACTTTTAGCTTTAGCTTCAATAATTGAGCTTGAGGGAGCTAATTCCACAGATCGTGCGGGAGTTGCGGGAGTCTTTTATAACCGTTTAAAAAATAATTGGACTTTAGGATCAGATGTTACAACGTATTATGCGGTTAAGAAAGATTTTTCGGTTGATTTAACTCAATCTGATTTAGATTCGTGCAATGCTTATAATACAAGAGGTAATTGTGTAAATGATTTACCAGTTGGGCCTATTGCCAGTCCGAGTTTAGCATCAATTGCTGCAGTTATAGAACCAACTATCCATGATTACTTCTATTTTGTTGCTGATAAAGAAAAAAACACTTATTTTAGCAAGACAGAAACTGAACATCGTGATATAATAACTAAGTTAAAAAAAGAAGGCAAATGGTTTGAATATTAGGAGGCCAAAAATATGAAAGAAGTTATTATGGAAATGGAGCGTTATGCAAATGCTAATAATGTTCCAATTATCGAAGTAGAATCTATAAAATTTATCATGAAATATATTAGTTTAAATAATGTTAAAAAAGTTTTAGAAATTGGAACAGCAATTGGTTATTCCGCAGTTCTAATGGCTAATGCTAGTGCTAATGTAGAGATTACAACAATTGAAAAAGACGAGAAACGTTATCGTGAAGCTGTAAAAAACGTTAATAAATGTGGCTTGGATAAAAGAATTGAAATAGTTTATAATGATGCTTTAGAAGTTAATTTAGCAGGACTTAGTTATGATTTGATTTTTATAGATGCTGCTAAAGGTGGATATATTAAATTTTTTGAAAAATTTAGTAATTATTTAAATCCAGGAGGAGTAATTATTACTGATAATTTAAAATTTCATGGTTTAGTAAATAATAAATCATCAGTTAAAAGTAAAAATTTAAGAGGTATTATTACAAAGATTGAAAAATATATAGATTTTTTAAATAATAATCAAGAATTCATTACCAAATTTTATGATATAGGAGATGGCTTATCTGTAAGCATAAAGAAAAATAATGGAAAGTAGTAAAATATTAGTTAATATAAATAATAAAGAAGATATTAAAAAATATAAGAAAATTGGGATAACTAATTTTCTTTTTGCATTAGAAGGATTTAGTGTTGGTTATAATACTTTTAGTTTAGAAGAATTAAAAGAACTAGATATTAATATTTATTTAAATATTAATAGTTTAATGGATACTAAAATGATTGATGATTTTAAAAAGATTATTCCGAGTCTTTCGTTCGTTAAAGGAATATTTTTTGAAGATTTGGGAGTATATTATGTCTTGAAAGATAAAGATATTTCCCTTATTTGGAGTCAAAATCATTTTGTTTTAAATAGTAAAAGTATTAACTTTTGGCTTAATAGAGTTGAAAGTGCTTGTTTAGCTAATGAACTAACTTTAGATGAGATTAATTATATCTTATCAAAGAGTGTTAAACCTTTAATATTAAATGTTTTAGGATATAATATGGCCATGTACTCAAGAAGATATATCCTAAGTAATTTTAATCGATATAATCATTTAAAAATGGTTAAAAAAGGGATTTTAAAAGTTAATGATAGTAATAGTTTTATCGCAATCGAAAATGAAAATGGAACAGCGTTATTTTATAATAAACCTTTTAATTATTTATCTCATTTAAAAGAAATAGATGATAGTAAAATAAAATTCTATTACTTTAGTAATTTAAATTTAAAGGCCGATGAAATTATCGATATTATTACTAAGGGGAAAGAAATTATTAGTGAAGAAAAATTCATTAATGAAAAAACAATCTATAAATTGGAGGGTTAGAAATGGTTGAATTATTATCCCCAGCTGGGGATTTAGAAAAATTAAAAATAGCTCTTCATTATGGAGCTGATGCGGTATATATCGGAGGCCAAGATTTTAGTTTAAGAGCTAATGCTAAAAATTTTTCCAAAGAAGATTTAAAACAGGCCGTAGCTTTAGCTCACCAAAAAAATGTTAAAGTTTATGTGACTGTTAATATTGTTTTTCATGATGAAGATTTTATTGGATTAGAAGATTATCTAAAATATTTAGAGTCAATTAATATTGATGGAATAATGGTTTCTGATATTGCAGTTTTAGAGATGTGTAATAATTTAAACTTAAAATTAGAAAGATATATCTCAACTCAAGCTAGTACTTTAAACCCTGAGGCCGCCTTATTTTATAAAGAATTAGGTGCTAAAAGAGTAGTTTTAGCTAGAGAAACTATGAAAGAAGATGTAATAGCAATTAAAAAAGCAACTAATTTAGATATTGAAACCTTTATTCATGGAGCTATGTGTATGAGTTTTAGTGGAAGATGTATCTTATCTAATTACTGCACTAATCGTGACTCTAATAGAGGTGGATGTGCCCAAATTTGTCGTTGGAACTTTACTTTATTAGATGACGAAGAAAACATCTTAAGTGATAACTTTTGGATGGCACCTAAAGATTTAAATATGATTTCTAATATTTCCCAGATGTTAACTGCCGGAATTAATTCCTTTAAAATTGAAGGAAGAATGCGAAGTATTTATTATATAGCAACACTTTTACATGTTTACCGCAATATTTTAAATAAAATAGGTAATAAAACTTTAACGCCAGCATATACTAACTACTACCTAAATATTCTAGGTAGATGCGCAAACAGAGAAACTGCTCCGCAATTCTTTAATAAATTTCCAGATGAAAATGAACAATATTATTTAACTAATCGAGAAGAGATGTCTAATCAAGATTTTTTAGGAATAGTTTTAGATAATAAAGATGGGATTATTACTATCGAACAAAGAAATTACTTTAAAATTGGGGATATGGTTCAATTTTTTGGACCAGATATTGAAATGCTTAATTATGAGATAAAGGAAATTTTTAATGAGAACTTAGAATCAATCGAAACAGCAAATCATGCGCAAATGATTATAAAAATTAAGGATAATTTACCGCTTAAACCAAATGATATGATGCGGATCAAAATATTTGACATTTAAGACTATTTGTAGTATCCTTATTTAGATTTGAAATCACAAGAAGGGAAGAAGAATTATGACAAAAAAAGAGATTCTTTTAACTAGTGAAGGTTTCTTAGAATTAGAAACTGAGTTAAATGTACTAAAAAGTGAAAGAAGACCTGCAATTATTGAAGCTATTAAAGAAGCAAGAGCTCAAGGTGATTTATCTGAAAATGCTGATTATGATGCCGCTCGTAACGAACAAGCTGAAGTAGAAACTCGAATTGCTGATCTAGAATATATGTTAAGTAATGCCAAGATTATTGAAAAGAAAGCAGGAAATACCGTAGATTTAGGTTCAACAGTTATTATTGAGTATGTTGAAGATAATGATACCGAAGAATATCAAATAGTTGGATCGATGGAAGCTGATCCATTTGAAAATAAAATATCTAATGAATCCCCAATTGGGAAATCTATTATGAATAAAAAACCAGGGGATGTAATTAGTGTTCAATCACCAACAGGAAGTTATGAAATAAAAATCGTTGAAATAAAATAACGATTTTTTTAAAAACATATGGAATCTTTGAAAGAATGTTAATTAAAAGGATTTATTATTGCATAAAATTATTATATAAAGTATAATAAGGAAGACTTAAAAGGAGAAGAATTATGAAAAATATAAAAGAATTAGAAATAACTATTGAAGGAGAAGAATGGGCAAACATTCTTGATAAAGCCTTTAAAGCTAAAAAGAAAGATCTTAAAGTAGATGGGTTTAGAAAAGGTGCAATTCCTAAAGATGTATATATTAAAAAATTTGGTTTAGAATCTTTATTTATGGATGCTGTAGATTTATCTATTAATGATGCATTTAAGAAATTAAGAGAAAATAATCAAGTTACTCCAGTGGTAGAACCTAAAGCAGATATCACTCATATTTGTGATTCTTGTGTAACATTCAAGTTTACAATTATTGAAAAACCAGAAATAAAATTAGGCAAGTATAAAAATCTTGGCATTAAAAAAGATGATGTTAAAGTTAGTGCTGAAGAAATTCAAAATGAAATTAAATCATTAAGAGACAAGTATGCTGATGTCGTTGAAGATAATACTGGTGAAGTCCAAGAAGGTTCAACAGCGGTAATTAATTTTACAGGCAAAGTAGATGGGAAACTTTTAGAAGGTGGTAGTGGAGAAAACTATCCATTAGAAATCGGATCTAATACATTTATTCCAGGATTTGAATCAGGTTTAGTTGGAATGAAAGTTAATGAAGAAAAAGTTTTAAATTTAAAATTTCCTAGTGAATATGTCGAAGAATTAAAAGACAAAGACGTCGAATTTACGGTTAAAATTATTGGAATTAAAAAAAGAGTTTTACCGGAATTAAATGAAGACTTCTATAAAGATTTAGGATATGATAAGGTTAAAACTGAGACTGAATTAGAAAATGAAATTAGTAAACATTTACTTTCTCATAAAGAAACTGATGCTGAAAATAAATATATTGATGAATTATTAAAAAAAGCATGTGAAAATTTAACAGTCGAATTAAATCCTGAGATAATTGCTGAAGAAGTTGACAGAATCTTAGGACAATATCGTAATCAATTACAAATGCAAGGTTTAACTTTAGAGCAATATTTAGAATTTACTAAATCAGATCTTGATTCATTAAAGAAAATGATGGAGCCAGAAGCTATTAATCGTATTAAATCAAGATATTTACTTGAAGAAATAGCTAATCTAGAAAAGATTGAAGTAACAGATGAAGAAGTAAAAGCGGAAACAACTAAAATGGCAGAAATGTATGGAACAACAGAAGAAGAACTCCTAAAAATGATTGGTGATCAAGAAATGGTTGCTTATGATTTAAAAATGCGTAGAGCTATTGAAATAATCAAAGGATAAAACCTTATTAATTATAAATAGACCATTGGGTCTTATTATTGGACCATATCTCCTAGCGATTTTGGTCGTTACGGTGTTTATGCTAGCATGATTACTATGAGTCCCGGTAACCTGAGTAGCGGTAGTGTTACTGTTGGTAATAGCACATATCCTGGTACAAGACCTGTAATTAATCTTGCATCTAATGTAAAAACTACAGGAGACGGCAGTGCATCTAATCCTTTTAAAGTAGTTTAATAAAAAATATATCTAAAGATAGTTTTGATTCAAATAACTATCTTTTTTAATTATTTTAATATCTTTCTAATTTTATAATAATCAAGTACTACTACGATGAAAATAAATAATACTTCCGCAAATATTAATGAATATATTCCAATTCTAAAGAAGCTTAAAATACTCATGGAAATTAGTTTTACGATAATTCCAATAGTAGTTATTTTCATTGAGTGTTTGGCATAACCTAAAGCCTGAAGAGCACTAGCTAAGGGTGCTTCTAAATAATAAAAGACAAAGAAACAAGATAGAACTTTAATATAATTAGTTCCAGCAGTAGTATTAAAAATTATTTTTAAGATATCTGCAGCAAAAAAGAAAATAAATAAATTAGCAATAATTCCAAATATAAAAGCAAAAAGACAAGCTTTATTAAAGATTCTTTTAGCTTTTTTTAGATTATTGCTTACTTTTGAAAGCTCAGGAATTAAAGAAGTACCTAAAGCACTAATAAAAAAAGTTGGAACTATTAATACTCCAATAACATACGTAGTATAAACGGCATACTCAGTAATAATAAATTCAGTTGAGTATCCTGCTTTTATCATTACAAAAGTTAAGATGATTGGTTCTAAGAAAAAACCAATATTACCAATAATTCTTCCACCAACACTTGGTAATCCAATACTTAAAATATCTTTAATAGTTCCAAAATCGGGTTTGATTTCTTCTTTTTTTATTTTAAAGTTTTTGGGTAGATAAAGAAGGAAAATAATTATTGAAATTGTTTCAGATACGATACTAATTAAAATATAACCTGAAACCGTAAATACAATCCCATATTTTAATAAGTGAGGAAGAACAGCAATAACAATAAAAAACTTAAAAAATTGTTCTAAAACGTTTGACATAGTATGAGGAATCATTTGTTGTTTACCAAAAAAATATCCTCTTAAAATACTAGCAACTGAAATAAAAGGAAGAACAAAAGATAAACAAATAAGCGGAAAAAAAGCTTTAGGTTCATGCAGCAAATTATTGGTTAGGAAATTAGCACTAAAAATTATAAATAGAATTAAAAATAAATTTAATAATAACGAAACTGGAATAATTGAAAAAATAACATTTTTACCAGTCTTTTCCCCTTTAGCGACAATATTTGAGATGGCAATGGGAAAACCTAGCTGTGTAATAGTAATTAAAAGACTATAGGTCGGCATAATAATTGAATAGATATTTATTCCTTCTGTGCCAATTATTCTCGTAAAATAGATTTTAATGACAAAGCTAAATAACTTAGTTAAAATTCCTCCTACGATTAAAATAATTGTACTTTTAATAAATTTATTTTTCATAAAATCTCCTTTAAAAACTTTTACTATTGTTGTATAATAAATATATGAAGTACTTTATATATTTATTTAAAGGAGAAAAAATAAAATGGAAGATTTTCGTTTTAATAGTTTAGAAGATTTATATAAAAAATTATACCCAGCATTAAAGACTAAGGTTAATGATTTAAAAAGGAAGAATATCAAATATATTAAAGAAGAAGATATATGGAATTATTTGCGAAAAAATTATTGGAATAAATCAGTAAAGCTTACTTTAGCTGACATGGTAAGTGATATTTTATCAACTCCGGATTATATATTAGAAGAATACGTATCTAAAAATATTAAAGATACTCCCACTATACTTGAGAAAGATGAACTATTATAAGGAGAATAAAAAATTATGTGTACAATAGAGAGTATAATCAGAAAATTAAATGATTCTAACTTTACAGCTAATGAAATAAGTTTAATAAACGATGCCTATAAATTTGCTTTAAGCGCTCATGATGGGCAAAAAAGAAAAAATGGCGATGATCAAATAGATCATATTTTAACTGTGACTGGAATTGTTTGCGATTTACATAGTGATGCAACGGCAATAATAGCTTCGTTATTACATGAAACTTATGGATTAAGTCATATTTCAATGGATGTTATCGAAAATAGGTTTGGTTCTGAAGTTAAAGTAATAATTGAAAATCTTCACAAGTTAAAGAAAGTTAAATTAACTGACTATAATGAATCATCAAGTATCTATTTAAGAAAAGTTTTAGTAGGTTTAAGCGAGGATTTTAGAGTCTTAATTATCAAACTAGCAGATCGTTTACATAATATGCGAACGGCGGATGCTTTACCTGAAGATAAACGTAAACAAAAAGCAATTGAAACTAAAGAAGTTCTAATTCCAATTGCTCACCGTTTAGGAATAAATAGTATTAAAAGTGA